>USSF01000041.1 GCA_900557405.1 uncultured Prevotella sp. | reverse complement strand
TGACCTGGTTTTACACATATAGAACCTCTAGTCCCATGACCGTAATAAGTTTGCATTCCATTTGCATGTCTTATTACAACATGTGTTCCATAACTTGATGACAAATCTGCTGTAGTCATTACAACTCCGTCAGCAGCTGCTACAACAGTTGTTCCAACTGACACAGCATAATCTATTGCGCCATGAAATTTTCCACTAGAATAATATCCATTAGCTGATATTGAACCTCCTGATATAGGTCTCATGAAATATCCTGATCCTGTTGATGGTGATGTATTTGAAGAGTTTGAACCTGAATTATTTTTTGAACTTGAATTATTGTTTTTCTGGTTTTGTTGTTGCTGTTGTTTTATAAGCTCTTCTAATTGTTTTTGATATTTTTGTTCAGCTTCTTTAACTTCTTTTTCAATCTGTTTATTATCAGCTTGTAATTCTTCAATTTCTTTTTGCACTTCTTTTTCATCTTGAGTTAATTTATTAGCATAACTTTGTTTTTCAGATTTCAAGCTTTGTAATTCATTTACTTTTGTTTTCTGTTCTGCAAGCGAAGTATCCAATTCGGCTTTATTATTTTCTAGTTCTTTTTTTTCACTTTCAATTTTCGCTTTTTGGTCTTTTGTTGCTTGAATCAATTCCTTATCAGATTCAAACAATTCAGATGCAGCATAATATTTGGCTAATGCATCTGTCATACTAGAAGCATTTAAAAATACGTCTAGGAATGATGTTTGGCTTCTTTCATACATAGCAACAATTCTTGTGTCAAGAAGTTCTTCTTGTTTAGTATATTCTGCTTCCATTTGTTGTATGTCTTTTTCTTTATTTGATATTTCAGTTTGCAAGTTCTGAACTTTGTCATTCAAATCATCAACTTCTGTTTCAGCATCTGATATTTTAGTTATCAAATTTTCAACAGTTTTCATTGTTTCTGATTTTTCATTTGCAATTTCTTCTTTTTTCTTTTCAGCTTCATCTATTTTACTATCATTTTCAGCTGTTTGTTGTTTAGCTTGTTCTTGTGCCTGCTCCTTTTTTTGTTGTATTTCTCTTTGTGTTACAGCAAATACTTGTGAGCTTTGCAAAACCAAAATTGTCGATATTGTAATTCCTACTATTTTTAGTAAAATCTTTTTCATTATAATTTTTCCTCCTACATTGTATTTTATTCTTCAACATTTGTTTCTTCTTGCTTTTCTTCGATATTTTTAGTAATATTTTGTAATTCATCTTGTTTTAGTAAATATTCCATAGGATTTACTGTTTGTCCATTTATTCTTATTTCGAAATGAGCATGTGGACCAGTTGAATAACCTGTTGAGCCAACTTTTAAAACTGGTGTACCTGCTTTAACTTCTTGGCCCATTTGCACAACAATTTCACTTCCATGTGCATATAAAGTCTGAACTCCTCCACCATGGTCAATTATTACCATATTTCCATATGCAGGTGTCATTTCAGCTTTAACCACAACACCATTAGCAGCAGCGACAAAGTCTGCTCCCATAGGTGCACCAATATCTGTTCCTGTATGCAATTTATACGCACCTGTTATAGGATGAACTCTCATTCCATATTCTGATGTTATTGTTGTATATCCTGGTATTGGCCAAATCATTGCTCCTCCAATATAGTCAGGGCTAATACTATTTAAAACAATTAATTTTATTTCAGATTCTATTGCAGACACTTGCGAGTTATACACATCTATTTTTGCTTGCAACGCTTGTTCTTCAGTGGATAACTTACTTATATAATATTGTCTCATTATTTTTGTATTTGCTAACACTTGAGTTTTTTTCTGTTGTTTTTGCTTATTTTCGATTACTTGTTTCTTTTTTTCTGCAAGTATTTTTTTAGTTGTTTCTATTTCTTCTTTTTGTTTTTTTACTTTGTCTAATAATTGATTATCATATTCTGCTAATTCTTTCATTGCATAATATGTTGATAAAATTTCTGTAACATTTTTAGATGCTAATATTACTTGCAAAAATTCAAATTTAGGCGTTTCATACATTTTTATAATTCTTGCATCTAACAATCCTTGAATGCTGTCCAAATCAGCTTGTGTTTTAGAAAGTTTATCTTCATTTTCATTTATTTGATTAATCAAATCATTTATGTCATCATTTATAGTACTTAACTCTTCTTGAGATTGTGCAATTTGATTATCTAAATCTTGCAATTCTTGCATATTAGTTGATAATTGTTCCTGAACCGCTTGTAATCTATTGTTAGACTCGTCTATAGACTGTGTTAATTGGTTTGATTGCTCTTGTAATTGTGTAAGGTCTTGTGCGTGTACGCAAATACATAGGCTACAAGTTATTATTAATATTAAAATTATTGTTAAAAGCCTACGCATTCTCTACATTTCCACCCTTTCTATTTAATTAAACTTCTAAATATTTTCTCATTGATATACTACTTCCAAGTACACCTATTCCAATTCCTAAACCTAGATATACCATTAATATTAAATTAAACATATCAGAGAAATTCAACAAGGTCCAATTCGCCATTTGTAAAAATGATGTTTCTGCTAATTTATGTGCAATTCCAGTATAAGCTCCTCCTATTAACGCAACTGATAATAATCCAGAAACAATACCTATTATTATTCCTTCTACTAAAAATGGCCATCTAATAAAACTGTTTGTAGCTCCAACATATTTCATTATTGATATTTCTTTTCTTCTTGAATGTACAGCTAATTTGATTGTGTTTGTGATTATAGATACAGATATTATTATTAATAGTATTAATATTCCTCCTGTTATAATTCTAACACCTTTAGCCAAACTAATTATTTGTGATATCACTTGATTGCTTGATACTATTTTCTTTACATGAGGAAGTTGACTTATACTATCTTGTACATCATTATTTAACCTTAAGTCTGTTAATGTTACATTATAAGCAACTGATAGAATATTTCTTTCTGAATATCCTTCTAGTAACTCATCACCTAGCATATCTTTCATATAATCTAAAGCTTCATCTTTTGATACAAATTCTGCACTTTTTACTCCATCTATTGAAAGTATTTCATTTCCTACTTCTTCAATTTCACTTTCTGTTGCATCATTATCTATTATTACCCTAATTTCTTGTGCATCTGCTACATTTTCTACAAATGCATTTAAATTTTCTCCTATTACAAAAAATAATCCAAATATCAACATTGTGGCACACATTATAATTAATGATGACATTGTTGATTTTTTATTCTTAAATAAATTTCTAATTCCTTCTCCTATTAAATAATTCAATACATTAAATCTCACAATCATACCCACCTTTTTGATCATCTTTTACTATTACGCCTTTATTTATATGTATGTCTGTCCCACCTCAACCCATTCGGGCCTTCGGCAATGGGATAGACATTGCAAATTTAGTATAATATTGTGTTATTGCAAAACTTTAGGAAGAAAAAGATGTAAATTTCTTTTTGCAGCAATGTTGTCTAACTCGTTAACGATTAGTGCTTTGCTGAATTTAAATGGAAATCACCGGAACTCTCTGTTTGCCTTTCCTTTGTTGTAAATGTTTGGAAAGGGTTGGAGGATTCCGGTGATTTGGTTGGAGTAGGGTAGGCCGCTTGTCTATCCCCTCACGTAGTGCGGCATGTCGGCAGGGGTGATCATTGATATCTCAACGATGCCTGCAACCTTGCCGTCCTTCTTCCATGCCGTCTGGTATATTACCTTGTGAACGCCCTGTTTCTCAATGGTATAGGCGTTGCTGCCGCCCGTTTCGAGAAGGTGGCGGATAATCTCCTTAGACCTTTCGGAGTGGCAGGCGTAGAGGTTCTTGCCGATGAGGTCGCCCTCCTTCTTGTAGGTCTCGCGCGACTTGTCGTTCATGTAAATGATGGTGCCTTCGGCGTCGCATACCGTAACGGCACAGTTCATGGCTTTCGCCCATTCGTAGTTTTCCATAATGTAAAATTTTTAATCCTGACTATACTCTGACACCCACCCTAACCCTCCCAAGGGGAGGGAATGAGATTACCTGATAGTATATTATTATGAGTAGGTGTCGTAGTCTTTTTTGATTGATACTATTGTTATTATTAAATATATTTTCCGCCTTTATCACCCTTTTACTTTTTCATATCCAGGGTAACTCCATTCCCTCCCTTTGGGAGGGTCAGGGTGGGTTTTCATTCCCTCCCTTTGGGAGAGTTAGGTTGGGTGTTTCATATCAATGTGCTTCGAGCCAGTTCTTTCCCCATCCGCTGTCGGCAACGAGGGGAACCTGCATCTCGAAGGCATTCTGCATCTCCTCCATAACGATGCGTTCCACCTTTTCGTGCTCCTCGGGCACGACGCTGAAGTTCAATTCGTCGTGTACCTGCAGAATCATTTTCGACAGGATTCCCTCAGCCTTGAAGCGACGGTGGATGCGTATCATCGCCACCTTTATTATATCGGCTGCCGTGCCCTGAATCGGTGCGTTTATGGCGTTGCGCTCTGCAAAGCCACGCACCGTGGCGTTATGGGAATTGATGTCGGCAAGATAGCGTCGGCGATGGAACAGTGTTTCGGCATAGCCCATTGCACGTGCCCTCTGGATGCTCTCGTCCATATATTCCTTCACCTTGGGGAAGGTCTCGAAGTAACCGGAAATCAGCTGTTTAGCTTCTTCGCGGCTTATCTCCAGACGCTCTGCCAATCCGAATACGGTGATGCCGTAGATGATGCCGAAGTTGGCGCGCTTTGCCTTTGTTCGCTGGTCGCGCGATACGTCGTTGATGTCCTCTTTGTATATATTTGCAGCCGTGGCAGCATGGATGTCATAGCCTTCGCGGAAAGCCTCGATCATGTTCTCGTCGCCACTGAGATGAGCCATCACGCGAAGCTCAATCTGACTGTAGTCGGCAGAGAAGAACTCGCATCCCGGCTCCGGGATGAAAGCCTTGCGGATTTCTTTTCCGTCCTCGCCGCGCACGGGAATATTCTGCAGGTTAGGGTCGCTCGAAGAAAGTCGTCCCGTAGCCGTAACCGTCTGGTTGAAAGACGTATGGATATGTCCAGTGCGTGGGTTTATCAGCTTCGGCAGGGCGTCAACATAAGTGCCGAGCAGCTTCTTCAACCCTCTGTGTTCCAGTATGTCAGCCACGATTTCATGCTTGTGCTTCAAGGACTGCAGCACTTCCTCGTTTGTCACGTATTGTCCCGTCTTCGTCTTCTTCGCCTTCTCCACAATCTTCAGCTTGTCAAACAACACTTCGCCCACCTGTTTCGGTGATGCGATGTTGAATTCCATGCCGGCAAGTTCGTAGATGCGGCTTTCGATTTCCTTCATCCTTGAAGTCAGCACGCCGGAAGTCTCCTTCAGCGAATCCGTGTCAATCCTCACTCCGTTCATCTCCATCTCGGCGAGCACGGGCATGAGTGGCATCTCTATATTATAGAAAAGGTCTTCTGCTCCATACTTCTTCAGTTCTGGCTCCAGCTTGTTTTTCAGTTGCAGAGTGATGTCGGCATCTTCGGCAGCATATTCGTATATCTGCTCCGGCGTGAGGTCGCGCATGTTTTTCTGTCCCTTGCCCTTCGGTCCGATGAGTTCTTCGATGTGTATGGTCTGATAGCCCAGGTATATCTCGGCCATGTAGTCCATGTTGTGACGCAGTTCGGGCTGGATGAGATAATGGGCAATCATCGTGTCAAACATTTTTCCTCTTACCTCGATGCCGTAGTTTCCCAGCACCTCGATGTCGTACTTCATGTTTTGTCCGATTTTAAGAATCTCCTCACTTTCGTACAGCGGTTTGAAAATATTTACAATCTTCTCCGCTTCCTGTCTCTCAGCCGGCACGGGAACGTAGAAAGCTTGTTTTTCTTCCACACAGAAGCTCAAACCCACCAATTCGGCGTTGATTGCCTCGGTGGAAGTGGTTTCCGTGTCAAAACTGACAAATCCTTTTGTAATTAAAAAATCATACAGTTTCTGTATATCTTCTTCTTTATCAACCAGTTGGTAGTCGTGAACCACTGTTTTTATGCTCTGAGAAGGCCCGTTTTTTATTTCTTCCGCTCCGTCGGTCGGGATTTCGCCGAACAAATCGAGTTGACTTGAAACCTTTTTTTGCTGTTGTTTAGGTTTGTTAAGGAATCGCTCCGTGAAGGTCTTGAACTCTAAATCATTGAAGATTTCTATTATTCTTTTCTCGTCCGGAGCTTTGACGGTGAGTTCGTCAAGGTTCAAGTCGATAGGCACGTCAGTTTTTATCGTGGCGAGGAATTTCGAGAATTCAATCTGCTCCTTGTTTTCCTCCACTTTCTTTTTGAGTGCACCTTTCAGTTCGTCGGTGCGGTGGAGTAGGGCGTCGATGCTTCCGAACTGCGTGATGAGTTTCACGGCGGTCTTCTCTCCCACACCGGGGCAGCCCGGAATATTGTCGGCCGAGTCGCCCATGAGTCCCAGCAGGTCTATAACCTGTTCTGGCGAACTGATGCCGTATTTCTCCTTTATGCCTTCGGCGTCGAGCGTTTCGTATCCGCCGCCGTGGCGCGGGCGAAACATCTTCACGTTGCCCCCCACGAGCTGTCCGTAGTCTTTGTCGGGCGTGAGCATATACGTGTCGATGCCTTCCGTGCCGGCCTTCCTGGCGAGCGTACCGATTACGTCATCCGCCTCATATCCAGCCACTTCGAGCACGGGGATGTGCATAGCCCCGAGAATATCCTTGATGATAGGCACCGCTTTGCGGATGTCTTCCGGTGTCTCCTCGCGCTGCGCCTTGTATTGTTCGTAGGCTTCGTTGCGGAAGGTGGGTCCGTGCGGGTCGAAAGCCACGCCGAGGTACTTGGGCTGCTCCTTTTGCAACACCTCGTGCAGCGTATTGCAGAATCCCATCACTGCCGAAGTGTTCAGTCCCTTGGAGTTTATTCTCGGGTTTTTTATGAATGCGTAATACGACCTGTAAATCAGGGCGTAGGCATCAAAGAGGAAAAGTTTGTCCATCTATATATATTGTCTTTTTATATTTACTTAATTTTAGTGTCCTGTCTTCACAGGATTGGCGCCTTGCTTTTGCAGAAATGAAGTTCAATCCCTGCCGGGCAATGCTTCCTTCCTCCCCCCAAAAAGCCTCGTATGAAAGGGTAAACAGGAGGAATTTCAGTCCTTTGCATGTGAATATCGTGTAAAATTAGTGTTTTTTTCTGATTAATCGGAGAAAAAATGTAATTTTGTAACAAATTTCATTCAATGGACTATTTATCACGCATAAAGCAACCGATCGAGAGCGAACTCTCGGACTTCAATGATCTGTTCACGCAGGCGCTGTCGCATACCGACGGACTCCTGTCGCAGGCGCTTGCATATATCCGTCAGCGCACGGGGAAGCGTATGCGCCCGATGCTCATACTGCTTATGGCGCGCAACTATGGCAAGGTGTCTGCCGTGACGCAGAATGCCGCCGTGGGACTGGAGCTGCTGCATACGGCGAGTCTGGTGCACGATGATGTGGTGGACGAGAGCGAGGAGAGACGCGGACAGGCATCGGTAAACGCTACATACGACAACAAGGTGGCGGTGCTCGTGGGCGACTATCTGCTGTCCACGGCATTGCTCCACGTGGCATATACGCAGAATACGGAGATAGTGCGCTATCTTGCCGAACTGGGCCGGACTCTGGCCAGCGGAGAGATATTGCAGCTGTCGAACATATCAAACGAGAAGATTTCGGAAGACGTTTATTATCAGGTGATCAGCCAGAAGACCGCTGCCCTCTTCGAGGCGTGCTGCGCCATCGGAGCCTTATCGGCAGGAGCTTCGCCGGAGGAGATAGAAAAGGCGAAACAATATGGGCGTAACCTCGGTATTATCTTCCAGATACGTGATGACATCTTCGACTATTACGAGTCGAAGGAGATAGGCAAACCCACCGGCAACGACATGGCCGAAGGCAAGCTTACACTGCCCGTAATCCATGCCCTCAACTCCACGGGCGACGGGCGGATGATGCAGCTCGCCTACAAGGTGAAGGCACGCACCGCCACGGCAGACGAGATTGCCAGCCTCGTGGCCTTTGCCAAGGAGAACGGCGGAATAGATTATGCCGAGAAGCGCATGTGGGATTTCCATCGCCTCGCCACGGATTTCATCTGCTCGGAGGTGAGGCTCCCCGAACTGAAGGAGAGCCTTTCGGCTTATCTTGATTTCGTGATACAGAGAGACAACTAACCGGCACAATGGGCTGGACTTATTTAATTCATATAGTTTAAAAAAAATTCCATCGTCTTCTTCAGGAGGGCGATGTTTTTTTATGGGTTCAGCATCGGTATACCTGCCGTATAGCTATGTGATACTGTTGGTGCAGCTATGCCGCACCTTTGTTGCACCTATGTCGCACCTTTGGTGCCAGAATGCTTTACTCTTCTGGCACTGCCAGTATTTCCAATATTTCATATAGAAGTATTGGCAAAAACAAATAAACTTTTAACCCGTTTTTATCGGGACTTTTAAGCCCTGATAGCCGATTTGGGTTAAATGAAGAAGCGCCAGAACCATGATGTAGGAAGCCGCAAATATGTTTCGTATAAATGCTTCCTGCCGTGGAACTGGCGCCTTGTCTGTGTTCTGGTTCCCCACATGGGGAATCCGCCCGGAGATGCTTATTTCATCACCTTTATCGTGCGGTCGGCGTTTTTGATGATATAAACGCCTTTCTCGCCGCCCTGTGGGAGTTTGTCCATCCTTACTCCGTTAATGCCGTATACGGCGTTTATTTCGCTCGTAGAGGTATTCTTGTGGATGCTTCCGATACCTGTGGTACCGGTCAGATAGTCGGTATATAGGTCGTATGTCACCTTTGCCGTAGGCTTCATCTCGTTCGTCTTCTTGTCGAGAACGTTTGTCACCATGCTGCTCTTCAGCACCTTGTTGTCCGATAGGGTAGTGTACTCGTAGTCGAAGGTCATGGTCTGGTTCAGGTCGAGGTCGGTGTCCTCCTCATCGGCAAACGGCAGGCCTTCGGCTGTCGTACCCTCCGAAACAGTCTTGATGCAGTCGCCGTGCTCGTTGTTGGTGTTTGTGATGGTAGACGACATCACGTTCTGGCCCATCATATCCATAGTCATTTCGGTTTTGTTGCTGCCGTAGCTGTCGGTGATTGTCATGGTGGTCTTCATGCTCATCTGCATCAGCGGAATGCTGAAGTTGATTGTGCTTGATGTCTCCGTGTATTCGCCCTTGATGGTACCGGCGACTGGGATATTCTGAATGGTCATGCTGAGAGTGGCCGACTCTATCAGATTGTCTGAGCCGAACATTGCGCTTGGGTCCATATCGTCGAGTGGGAGAGTGAAGAGCTTGTCGGGGTTGTAGCTGTGCCATTTCAGGATGGTCAGCGTCACGGGTATCGTCATGTCGTTTCCCGTTTCGTCCTCGGTCGTCATTGTCATCTTCATGGAGTTCATCTGTCCGCTTATCAGGGCGTAGCCGAACTCTATTTCAGTCTCTTTCTCCAGCGTCTTGGTGTCCTCGTCGTATGCGTAGACGGTCTCCTTCGTCACGCGGCCCTTGTCGTCGCGCGTCAGCTCCGTCTTGGCCATTACCGTAGGGTTCTCCCATGCCGCTGTAGTGGCGTTCCATGAGTAGCTTGTGGCCTGCGTGATGCAGCCCTCCAGTTTGTCGTCGTATGTGTATACCATTCTTGTCTTTCCCTCTTCGCCCATGGTCTCGGTGGCTGTAGTGTTGCCCTTGGTGTCGTATTCCATCTTGTCTGTAGTCAGATGGATCCAGCTGCCGTTGGCATAGGCGTAGGTGGTGGTCTGTGCCGGCTTCACTGACGAGAGGTCTGCTGCTTCGGCGCCAGCCATAGGCATAGCGGCTCTGAAAGCCCTGCCGGAGAAGATTTCATTGATGATTTTGTTTGCCTTGAGCATCGTCTTGGGCGTTTGTGCCTGTGTTGTGGTTGCGGACAGACAAAGTGCTGCTGCCGCGATGAAAGTGGAATACTTCATAATCGTTCCTTTATATTAAAATGTTTGACATAAAGAGGTATGGGCTCCAGATTGTCTTCCTCGTGGAGCATTCTGAAGCCCATGATAATCCTTTGGTATTGTTTAGAAGAACTTGATTTCCTGTCCTTCAATCTCGCTCAGCAGCATGTTGGCAAGACGGCTTGTGCCCAGACGGAACCATTTGTTGGTGAGCCATTTCTCGCCCAGCACCTCCTTCACGATGGTGTAGTAGATAAGTGCGTCCATCACGCTGTTGATGCCTCCTGCGGGCTTGAAGCCTATCTGTATGCCGGTCTCGTCGTAGTATTCCTTGATTGCCTGGCACATCACGTAGGCTGCCTCCGGTGTGGCGGCAGGCTCCAGCTTTCCGGTGGAAGTCTTGATGTAGTCGGCTCCTGCATACATGGCGATAATTGATGCCTTCTTGATGTTCGAGGCTGTCTTCAGGCAACCTGTCTCCAGGATTACCTTCATGTCGTGTCCGCCGCAGGCTTCTTTCATCTCGCTGATGTCGTCTGCCACTCCCTCGTAGTCGCCGCTGAGGAACTTGCCCACCGGCATCACGATGTCAATCTCTGTGGCGCCATCTTTTATTGCCAATGCTGTCTCGGCCACCTTTACCTCGATGAGTGCCTGAGATGAAGGGAAACTGCCAGATACGCAGGCTATCTCCACGCCGTCCACTTCGAGCGTTTCGCTCACCACCTTTGCGAAGCACGGGTATACGCAGATGGTTGCCACGTGGGGCAGGTCGCCGTATGCCTCGTCGAACTGGTTTACGCGCTCCGTGAATGCGAGCACGCTCTCCTCCGAATCGGTAGTCTTCAGCGTGGTCAGCTCGATGCTTCCCATAAGGAATTTCTTTACGTCGAGGTTGTCGTTCTCATGCACCTTCTCGGTGATGATTTTCTTCACCGCCTCACGCACTTCGTTGTCGTCGAGGTCGGTGTTATACTTGCTCAGTGCCTCTTCGTATTTGTTTGTCTTCGGCTCTGCCTTCTGTGCGGCGGCGCCTTTCAGATTTTCTTTTTCAGTCATCATTGTTGTATTGTTTTTTTATTTGGTTAATGATCTGTTTTGTCCGTTTCCCCGTCGGCTGAGGGTTGGATTCCTGTCGTCCGGCGGTCGTCGTGGGGTGGGGTGGCTGCGCCTGTCAGCTTGGGGTTGTTCAGATGTCTATCCTTGTCCCTGCTGGTCTTCTTGTCGATGCTTTTCTGCAGCTCTTCGGTTAGGTCGGTGCCGGTCTGGTTTGCCAGACAGATGAGCACCCACAATACGTCTGCCATCTCCTCGCCCAGGTTGGGCTTCTCGCCCGGCTTGAAGCTCTGGTCGCCGTAGGTGCGGGCTATGACCCTTGCCAGCTCGCCCACTTCTTCCGTCAGGCAAGCCATATTCGTCAGTTCTGAGAAATAGCGCACGCCGTAGGTCTTTATCCATGTGTCCACCGCCTCTTGTGCTTCCTTTATCGTCATCTTAGATATGCTGATATGTCATTAATTAAAATGATAATTGTACAGATGCCAAGGATTAAATCGATAGTCAACACCCATGGGCTTTTCCCCTCTCTATTATTCACTGTAGCTATAAAATAGATACAGAGGAATGCCCATGATATTGTGCTTAGATATTCTTCTTTGTACCATAATTTGTTTATGGTGCCTATAAGAATGAATAAGGCAAATGATCCTTGCTCTATTCTTGACAATACTTTCTTCTTTTCCATAATCCTATTCCTTATGCTTGGTGTCCATGCATATTGTCACCGGACCGTCGTTGAGCAGCTCCACCTTCATGTCGGCGCCGAATTCGCCTGTGCCTACGGGTTTGCCGAGTGCTGTGCTGAGGTCGCGGCAGAACTTCTCGTAGAGCGGAACGGAAATCTCGTGGGGTGCGGCGTGTATCCACGACGGGCGGTTGCCCTTCTTCGTGGATGCCATGAGCGTGAACTGGCTTACCACTATTATATCGCCGCCGTCGTCGAGTATGGAACGGTTCATGATGCCGTTCTCGTCATCGAAAACGCGCAGGTTTACGGTCTTCTTCACCAGCCAGTCGATGTCCTCCTGTGTGTCTTCCGAGCCTATGCCCAGCAGTATCAGGAATCCTTTGCCGATGGCTGATTTCTCCGTGCCGTCTATCGTCACCGAAGCGTGGCTTACGCGCTGTATCACTGTTTTCATTCTTTTCTCTTTTTTCTGCTTACAAAGTTAGGATTTTATTGCTGTCCGTGCAAGCTATTCCGCCATTTATTGGTGTTTTATTTCGTTTCTTCCTGACGGAAATGGCTTGCCACGAGCTCTGCTTTCTGCCTGCCCACTACTGCCGCCAGCTCCTCCGTGCTGCTCTCGCGTATCTTCTTCGCCGTCTTGAACGCCTTGAGCAGCGCCTCCTTGCTCTTCGGACCGATGCCCCTGATGTCGTCTATCTCCGAATGTAGGGCGTGTTTGGAGCGTTTGTCGCGGTGGAAGGTGATGGCAAAGCGGTGTACCTCGTCCTGTATGTGGGTGAGCATGTGGAACAGCTCGCTGTCGGCCTTCATCCCCACCACCATAGGCGGGAAGCCGTAGAGCAGTTCGTTCGTACGGTGGCGGTCGTCCTTGGCCAGTCCGGCGATGGGGATGTCGAGGTGCAGTTCGTCTTCTACCACCTCTCTCACCACTTCCATCTGACCCTTTCCACCGTCCGTTATGATAAGGTCGGGCAGTGGCTGCCCTTCTTCCACGAGACGTGTGTAGCGGCGTCTTACCACCTCCTTCATCGAGGCATAGTCGTCGGGACCCACCACGGTCTTTATATTGTATCTGCGGTAGTCCTTCTTGCTCGGCTTCATCTTCTTGAACACCACGCAGGCAGCCACAGCATCCGTTCCGCTTATGTTCGAGTTGTCGAAACACTCTATCTGATAGGGCATCTTGGGCAGTTTCAGCGCTGTCTGTATCTCCTTCATCAGTCGCACGGCCTTCTGTTCGGGATTGAGCTTCTCGACCTGTTTCAGTCGGTCGAAACGGTATTGCTTGCCGTTCATTTCGGACAATTCCAGCAGTGTTCTCTTGTCGCCGCGCTGCGGAATGGTGAGCGTTACGCCCTCCAAGGGCAGTTCTATCTCGTATGGCACCACTATTTCCCTCGACGTACTGCCCAGTTTCTCCCTTATCTGCACTATTGCGAGGGGCAGCAGTTCGGTGTCTGTTTCGTCCAGTTTCTTCTTGAATTCAAAGGTGAATGCCTGGTTTATGTTGCCGTTCGTCACGTGGATATAGTTTACGAAAGCCAGATTGTCGCTGTCTGTCACGGAGAATACGTCCACATTATTTATAGTATGGCTCACCACCTCACTCTTGGAGCAGAAATCCTTCAGGAGCAGATAGCGTTTCTTTACCTCTTCCGCCTCCTCGAATTTCAGTTCGGCGGCGAGCTGCTGCATCTCCTCAAAGAGGATTCTCTCCACCTCTCGCGTGTTTCCTTTCAGTATCTCTCGCGCTTGGCTTATATTCTTCATATATTCCTCGTGCGTCTGTTTGGCGATGCAGGCGCCGCCGCAGTTCTTTATGTGGTAGTCCAGACAGGGACGGTATTTGCCTTGGCGTATGCCCTCTTCTGTGAGAGGCAGGCGACAGGTGCGGGGCTTGTACAGCTTCTTTATCACGTCGAGCAGCGCATACATCGTGCCTATATGACTGTAGGGGCCGTAGAAGGTGCCGAATTTCTTGTTTATCACCCTCGTCTTGAATATTCTCGGATAAAACTCCTTGGTGATGCAGATAGATGGATATGTCTTGCCGTCCTTGAGCAGAATGTTGTATTTCGGCTGGTATTTCTTTATAAGGTTGTTTTCGAGCAGCAGCGCATCCTCCTCGGTGTTTACCACGGTGTATGTGATGTCCCATATCTTGCTCACGAGCACCTTTGTCTTGTAGCGGTCCACTTCCTTATGGAAATACGATGACACACGGTTCTTCAGGTTTTTTGCCTTGCCCACATAGATTATCGTACCCTCGCGGTCGTAGTATTGGTAGCTGCCGGGCTTGCTCGGGAGATTGCTCACGATACCCCTCAGATGTTCCAGTCTCTTTTCGTTCTCTTCTTTTGTCATTTTCTCTAAGTGCTTGTTTTAAAGAACTTTTCTGTTTTAATGTTTCACGTGAAACTTTAATGCACAAAACCCCTTGCTGCATTGGGGGTCCGGGATTCTGCCCTTTCGGGTGGGTGTGGTTTGTCGATGGCGGTCGGAGTACTGTTCCATATTTCCTTGCTCGTGCTTTGGTTTGTCCTTGCTTGTGCTTTGGCTTGTCCTTGCTCGTGCTCCGCATCCCATTGCTTGTACTCCGCATATTCTATTTGATTTCCCTGTCCGGAGTTGGCAGAAGTTTTGGCAAAGATAGTAAATCTAAAACACATTCGGACTATGGCGGGAGAATATTTTTCTCTTTCTTCTTGCATTTCTTTTGGTGTGATCCTTCCTTTCTGATAAATGTTAGAATGGTTGGACGTTTGTCTGTAGTTGCGTGCTGTTGTACTCGCGTCTTTTTCGGGGCGAGAGAGATTTTTGAAATGGCTCCCGGAATTGTTCTGAATTTCTTGTTTCGTTTTTAAAGTTTTAGACGTTTTGTTTTATAATGTTCCCTGCAATTTGTATTTTTGTGGAAAATACTTGTTGAATTTGTGTCTTGTGGCTAAAGGAAAAGAAAAGGGCGGTATAAGCCGATGATGCTATACCGCCCTTGTGTAGGGTTTGTTCGGGATGCTTCTCCCGATAATGCCGCTGTTCTATACCTTCAGCAGGGAAGTGATGTCCGTGTCTTCGTTGAAGTTGCTGCGACCGTTGAGATTCTCGTGAACCAGTTCGATGATGAAATTCACGTATGTTTTCTTCGGGTGGAACTTCTGTACGAGATTGTATGCCGCACGCATCGTACCGCCCGTAGCCAGCAAATCATCGTGGAGCAGAACCACGTCGTTTTCCGTTATCGCGTCCTTGTGGATTTCGATGGTATCGGTGCCATACTCCTTCGTGTAGCTCTCCTGCACCGTTTCTGCGGGTAGTTTGCCTGGTTTGCGACAAAGTACCACTCCTGCGCCCAGTCTGATGGCGAGGGCAGAGGAAAGCACAAAGCCGCGGCTTTCGATGCCTACAATCTTTGTCACACCCTTGTCCTTGTAAAGTTCGTACAATTCATCGACCATTATCTTCAGACACTCCGGGTCTTTGAATAGGGTAGTGACGTCTCTGAAATTGATTCCCTTTTGCGGAAAATCCGGTATGCAACGCAGATTCTCCAAAAGCTTCTTGTTGTTCATTTTGCTTGTATTATATTTATATCATTATTTACTATGTTGTCCGTTGCCGCCTCTGTGTGCTTTCGCTTCTAAAGAGGTTGGCTTTGTTGTCTGTCTTTAATGCTATGTCGGCTCGAATCCATCGTTGTGTGACGGATAAAAACCATCGGTTTCACGCTGTCATTTTACTTTTGCTGTTTTTTGTAAGTACTTATAAATTAAGCTTTTTATCGTGATTTGTTTCACGTGAAACATTAAACCGCTTATCTTCCCAACAGTACGAGCATCACGTTGATGTCGCTCGGCGATACACCCGGGATGCGGCTCGCTTGGGCAAGAGTATCGGGATTGATTTTTTCGAGCTTCTGCCGCGCCTCTGTAGAGAGCTGCTGCATCTTGGCGTACTTGAAGCGGCCCTTGATTTTGATGTCCTCCAGACGGTGCATCTTGTCGGCAATCATTCGTTCGCGCTCAATGTAGCCCTTGTATTTCATTTTTATCTCGGCGGCCTCTGCAATCTCCTCTTTGCGGTTGGCAGGAGCATCGAGCACGACTTTCAGTTCCGGAGCAATTTCCGAAAGGTTCTGGAGATTTATCTGCGGACGAGCGATGAGGTCGATGAGTTTCGTACCTTCGCGGAGTGGGGTAGTACCGAAAGCTTCGAGTTTGCCGTTCACATCCTTCGGTTTTACCGATGTGTTTTTGCAGAATTCGATGATTCTTCCGATTCCCTGCTTCTTCTCCATCCACCAGTCGTAACGGTCTTTCTTCGCCACGCCAATGCTGTATGCCTTCTCCGTGAGCCTTGCGTCGGCATCGTCCTGTCGCAGAAGGATTCTGTATTCGGCGCGGCTCGTGAACATACGGTATGGTTCGTCCACGCCTTTCGTCACGAGGTCGTCGATAAGCACACCGATATATGCTTCGTCGCGTTGGAGAATGAGCGGACTGCCGCCACTGCATTTCAGTGCGGCGTTGATGCCGGCCATCATTCCCTGGCCTCCGGCTTCCTCGTAGCCCGTCGTGCCGTTCACCTGTCCGGCGAAGAACAGACCGTCCACAATCTTTGATTCCAGCGAGTGGTTGAGCTGCGTCGGGTCGAAGAAATCATATTCTATGGCGTAGCCGGGGCGGTACACCTTTACGTCTCTCAGTGCCGGAATCTTCTTCAGAGCCTCAATCTGTACCTCCATCGGCATGCTCGAAGAGAATCCGTTGAGATACATCTCGTTTGTCGTTTCGCCCTCGGGTTCGAGAAACAGCGGATGCTGCTCCTTGTCGGGGAACGTCATCAGCTTTGTCTCCACCGAAGGGCAGTAGCGCGGACCGATGCTCTGAATCTGTCCATTATATAAAGGAGAGTCCGGCAGACCCTTCATCAGCGTCTCGTGGGCCTCCTTGTTTGTGAAGCATGTCCAGCACGGCAACTGCTCCAGCACGCGGTGCTCGCCCATGAAGCTGAACTGGTGGAAGTCGCTCTCGCCCTCCTGTATCTCCATGTCCTCGAAATGCACCGAACGCTTGTCGATGCGCACGGGCGTTCCTGTCTTCATCCTTGCCGAGCGTATGCCGTGGCGCGTGATGCTCTCGGTGAAGCCGGTCACGGCAGGTTCGGCTATGCGCCCGCCGGGCAGCTTGTGGCGCCCGATGTGCATCAGTCCGTTGAGGAAGGTTCCGGCGGTCACCACCACGCATCTCGCGCGCAGCTCCACGCCCCATACAGTCTTTACTCCAACGGCAGCTCCGTTTTCCACGATCAGCTCGCTTGCCTGATCCTGCCAGATGTCGAGGTTGGGGGTATTGTCGAGCACTGTGCACCACTGCCAGATGAACTTGCCGCGGTCGCACTGTGCACGTGGGCTCCATACAGCGGGTCCCTTCGAACGGTTGAGCATGCGGAACTGGATTGCCGTGGCGTCGGTGATGTGTCCCATCTCGCCGCCCATGGCGTCAATCTCGCGCACGATCTGTCCCTTGGCTATTCCGCCCACTGCCGGGTTGCAGCTCATCTGTCCTATCTTGTTCATGTCCATGGTGATGAGACAAGTCTTCGCCCCCATGTTCGCCGAGGCTACAGCCGCCTCGCAACCGGCGTGTCCGCCGCCGACAACCAGTACGTCGTAATTGAAATTCATAAATCCTAATACATTATAGTTTTCTCAAACAGCCGCAAATTTAAGAATTAAAATTGAAATTTTACGCATTTACTTTGATTTATCGCTAAATTGGAGTATATTTGCAAGCGAGTTTGGTGTCGGCAATACCTATCATAAAGTATTGCGGAGTGTCGGACTGTGGTTTTTCTCCGCCTGAGTGAGGGTCGGAGGAGGGCCGCAAATAAAATTTAATACTAATTAATTTAAACATTTAATACTTAAATTTCATTCAATTTATGTGGTTATGTAATTCATCTATTGGAAGGAAAGTCGTGATGTCTGTAACAGGTGTTGCGCTTATCCTGTTCTTGACGTTCCACATGTCAATGAACATCGCAGCTCTCTTCTCGGGAGAAGCCTACAACATGATTTGCGAGTTCCTCGGTGCCAACTGGTATGCACTGGTTGCCACTCTCGGTCTTGCAGCTCTTGCAGTGATTCACATCATCTACGCCTTCTGGCTGACGATGCAGAACAGGAAGGCTCGCGGAAATGAGCGCTACGCCGTGACTACACGTCCGGCCGGAGTGGAGTGGTCTTCACAGAACATGCTCGTTCTGGGTATCATCATCATCCTGGGACTCCTGCTCCACCTCTTCAACTTCTGGTACAACATGATGTTTGCCGAGCTCACAGGCATCACCGTGGCCCACGACCCGGCTGACGGCTACGCCTACATCGTGGACACATTCGCTTGTCCGGTTTACGTGGTGCTCTACATCGTGTGGGTCGTTGCCCTCTGGTTCCACCTCACTCACGGATTCTGGAGCGCAATGCAGACATTCGGCTGGAGCGGCAAGACATGGTTCTGCCGTTGGAAGGTAATCGGAATCGTTTACTCTACGCTCCTCTGCCTCGGATTCCTCGTGGTAGTGCTGTGGTTTGCGGCTAAAGGACTCTGCGGCTGCTGCTAATTCATCAATTAATTCATAATTAATATTTCATAATTCATAATTATGGCTAAGACAATAGATTCAAGAATTCCAGAAGGCCCAGTGGCTGAAAAATGGACCAACTATAAAGCTCACCAGCGCTTGGTGAACCCGAAGAACAAACTGAAGCTCGATGTCATCGTGGTAGGTACAGGTCTGGCTGGAGCCAGTGCTGCCGCCAGCCTTGGCGAGATGGGCTTCAACGTCTACAATTTCTGCATCCAGGATTCTCCACGCCGTGCTCACTCAATCGCAGCACAGGGAGGTATCAACGCAGCAAAGAACTACCAGAACGACGGTGACTCCGTTTACCGCCTGTTCTATGATACAGTAAAGGGTGGTGACTATCGTGCACGCGAGGCAAACGTTTACCGTCTTGCAGAGGTCAGCAACAATATCATCGACCAGTGCGTAGCCCAGGGTGTTCCTTTCGCTCGCGAGTACGGTGGTATGCTTGCAAACCGCTCGTTCGGTGGAGCACAGGTGTCACGTACATTCTATGCTAAGGGACAGACCGGTCAGCAGCTTCTGCTCGGCGCATACTCTTCATTGAGCGCTCAGGTTCACTCCGGCCGTGTGAAGCTCTATACACGCTACGAGATGGAAGACGTGGTAATCGTTGACGGCCGCGCACGCGGTATCATCGCCAAGAACCTCGTTACAGGCAAACTGGAGCGCTTCTCTGCAAACGCAGTGGTAATCGCTACCGGTGGATACGGAAACGCTTACTTCCTTTCTACAAACGCTATGGGATGTAACTGTACGGCTGCCGTTCAGTGCTATCGTAAGGGAGCATACTTCGCTAACCCTTCATACGTGCAGATCCATCCTACATGTATCCCTGTACACGGCGACAAGCAGTCCAAGCTTACTCTTATGTCTGAGTCTCTGCGTAATGACGGACGTATCTGGGTTCCTAAGAAGCTCGAAGATGCAAAGGCATTGCAGGCAGGAACAAAGAAGGGTTCCGACATTCCGGAGGAAGACCGCGACTACTATCTGGAGCGTCGCTATCCGGCATTCGGTAACCTCGTTCCTCGTGACGTTGCTTCCCGTGCTGCCAAGGAGCGTTGCGACAAGGGCTTCGGCGTAAACAATACCGGTCTTGCCGTATTCCTCGACTTCTCAGAGAGTATCGAGCGCCTCGGACTCGACGTGGTTCGCCAGCGCTACGGTAACCTCTTCGACATGTATGAGGAAATCACCGACGTGAACCCAGGTGAGCTGGCAAACGAGATAAACGGAGTTAAGTATTACAACCCGATGATGATCTATCCTGCAATCCACTACACTATGGGTGGTATCTGGGTAGACTATGAGCTGATGACATCCGTAACGGGTCTCTTCGCCATCGGCGAGTGTAACTTCTCCGACCACGGAGCCAACCGTCTCGGTGCTTCTGCCCTCATGCAGGGTCTTGCCGACGGATACTTCGTGCTGCCATACACAATCCAGAACTATCTGGCAGACCAGGCCATCTGGCCGCACATCCCGACAGACCGTCCTGAGTTTGACGAGGCAGAGAAGGGAGTACAGGCAGAAATCGACCGTCTGATGAACATCCACGGAAAGCGTTCTGTAGACTCTATCCACAAGGAGCTCGGCCACATCATGTGGGAGCACGTAGGTATGGGCCGTACAGCAGAAGGCTTGAAGGAAGGTCTCGAACTCATCAAGAAGCTCCGCAAGGAGTTCAACACCAACCTCTTCATCCCAGGAAGCAAGGAAGGTCTCAACGTGGAGCTCGACAAGGCCATCCACCTGCGCGACTTCCTCGTAATGGGCGAATTGGTGGCTTACGACGCACTCTCTCGTAACGAGTCTTGTGGTGGTCACTTCCGTGAGGAGTACCAGACCGAGGAAGGTGAGGCTAAGCGTGACGACGAGAACTTCTTCTACGTAGGCTGCTGGGAGTATCAGAACAATGACGAGACTGCTCCTGAGCTTATCAAGGAACCTCTCCACTATGAGGCAATCAAGGTTCAGACACGTAACTATAAGAATTAATACAGTAGACGAGTAAACGAGTAGGATACAACTCGTCAACTTGTCAACTCGTCAACTAAAAAAAACAACAACAATGGAAAAAAATATATCATTCACACTGAAATTCTGGCGTCAGAACGGTCCTCAGGCAGAGGGCCACTTTGACACACGTGAGATGAAGGACATTCCTACTGATACCTCATTCCTTGAAATGCTCGACATCCTTAACGAGCAGCTTATCGATGAGGGACAGGAGCCTTTCGTATTCGACCACGACTGCCGTGAGGGTATCTGCGGTATGTGCTCACTCTACATCAACGGTCATCCACACGGACCAAACACTGGTGCCACAACCTGCCAGCTCTATATGCGTAAGTTCAACGACGGCGACGTAATCACCGTTGAACCATGGCGTTCGGCCGCATTCCCAATCATCAAGGACTGTATGGTAGACCGCGGCGCATTCGACAAGATCATGCAGGCAGGAGGCTACGTAAGCGTGCGCACAGGACAGGCTCAGGACGCAAATGCCATCCTTATCTCAAAGGAGGCAGCCGACGAAGCAATGGACTGCGCCACATGTATCGGTTGCGGTGCATGCGTAGCAGCTTGTAAAAACGGCTCTGCAATGCTTTTCGTAAGCTCTAAGGTAAGTCAGTTCGCCCTCCTGCCGCAAGGCCGTCCAGAGGCTGCAAAACGCGCCAAGGCGATGGTTATGAAGATGGAGGAGCTCGGCTTCGGTAACTGTACCAACACACGTGCCTGCGAGGCAGAGTGTCCTAAGCACGAGTCAATCTCTAATATCGCCCGCCTGAACCGTGAGTTCATCAAGGCCAAATTGGCTGACTAATTGATCCTGCACCCTGTCCCCTCCCTCGGAAAAGAGATTGGGAGACAGGCAAAAGATAAAGAAAATCGTCCGCTTCCTTCCACAAGGAATCCGGGCGATTTTTTTACTTGTCAATTTCCCGGAAAAGACGAATCTCCTTGTCAACTCGTATCTTGTCAACTCGTCTACTTAAAAAAACTTTTTTCTTTTTTTACCCTCACACCCTCACAAATGTG
>USSF01000040.1 GCA_900557405.1 uncultured Prevotella sp. | reverse complement strand
AGCTTGCTTGATTGTTATGCTGAGATGCAGCTTATCTTATGCAAAGATAAGAAAATTAATGAAGAATTCAGAATGAAGAGTGAAGATTTTTATCAAATCGGATTGCAGAAGCATAAAAGAACTGTACCTACAGCTTTCCGTTTTCCATATAGCTGTAGTATGCTCCGTCGGTCACGATGATGTGGTCGAGCATGTATATGCGCATCGTCTCGCATGCCTTCTTCAGTCGTTGCGTCAGCCGGTCGTCGTCACCGCTCGGACTGGCGTTGTTGCTCGGATGGTTGTGGCAGAGGGCTATCACGGTGGCGTTTGAGAGCAGCGCCTCCTTCAGAATTATGCGCACGTCCACTGCCGTCTCGCTTATCCCGCCGTTGGAAATCTGTACGGCCCTGATAAGCTTGAAGTTCTGGTTCATCAGCAACACCCACGCCTGCTCCGTGGGCAGGTCCTGCATCCTGGGATGCATCATCTCGTATATGGCTTGGGCGGAATCCATGCGCCTGCGCTCTTCTGCCTTCTCCGCCTGCCGGCGCTTGCCCAGTTCGCATGCCGCAAGGATGGTGACAGCCTTTGCCGGTCCGAGTCCCTTGTACCTGCCGCCCGTCAGTTCGGCTATCGTCTTCTTGCCCAGCGTGTTGAGATTGTTGTTGCAGTCGTTCATCACGCGCTTCATCAGTCCCACGGCGGTCTCCTCCGTCGAACCGCTTCCGATGAGTATTGCCAGCAGTTCGGCGTTTGTCAATGCCGCGGCGCCGAGCGTCATCAGCTTCTCCCGCGGACGGTCTTCGTCGGCCCAGTCCGTGATGCTCAGTTTCTCCATGCCGTCCAGCCTTTATTTATAGAATGTCTTCTCGAATGCACTGAACTCGTCCTTCCCTCTCACGCACCGCTTCCACCACGCTTCGAGGAATCCGCAACCGTAGCCCATCAGCTGCACGAATGCCGCCACGATGCTCATGGCGCCTATCTTCATGCTGTGGTTCTGCCTTGTGGAGTCGATGAAGATGAGGAAACAGTAGGCCAGTATCGGCAGCCACGGTCCGGCACAGAGCCAGTACCACCGGTGTATGTCGTCGTATTGCATAAGCAGTCTGCCTGCAGCCGAGGTCAGCACGAGCGCCGCTACGCCCACCGTGAACACCATCGGCAGGAGGTGTACCAGCTTGAGCGAGTCGGGGTATTTCTTGTAGAGGTTGATGCGGGCGATGCCGCTGTTGTATACCTGGCGGAAGAACTTGCGGAAGTCCGTGCGCCTCTTGTGCCACACCCATGAATCGGGGAACAGCCTGCACTTGCATCCTGCCTTGAAGATACGGATGCTGAAGTCGATGTCCTCGCCGAAGCGCATCCTGGAGAATCCTCCGAGGCTGTTGTACACATCGCGCCTCACGCCCATGTTGAACGAGCGCGGATAGAACTTGTCGAGCTTTTTCTTCTTGCTTCCCCTTATTCCGCCGGTGGTGAAGAAGCTTGTCATCGAGTAGCTTATCGCCTTCTGCGTGTCGGTGAACGAGGAGTGTGCCTTGTCCGGACCGCCGAAGGCATCCGCCGGTTCGTGCTCCAGTTCTTCGCTGATGCTCTCGATGTAGCATGGCGGGAGCACCACGTCGGAGTCGAGAATCAGCACGTATTCCCCACGGGCGCGGTCCACTCCGTAGTTGCGGCTCTGTCCCGGGCCGCTGTTCTCCTTCATGTAGTAGTGTATGTCGAGCCGGCCGGCATACCTCTCGCATACGTCCTTGCAGGGGGTCTTGCTGCCGTCTTCCACTATTACCACTTCGAAGTCCTTCTCCGTTTGTTCCGTCAGGCTGCCGAGCAGCTCGTCCACCTCGTCGGGTCTGTTGTATACAGGGATGATTATTGAGTATTTCATAAGAGGAATTTCCTTCTGCCGTTTGCTTCCCCTGCCGCCTTGTGGCCGGGGGAGGCGTGATATTGTCTTTTTCTAAGAAAAAAGAGTGAAGAACTCACCTGCGTGCCCCTTCTTTCCGAAGGAAACGCTGCCGGATTCTTCACTCTTTCATATTCGGTCCGCTTGTCCGCCGCCCATCGGATTGCCGGTCGGCGGCGCGTAGGCCGGTCCTGTCGCTGTATGTGCGGATTACTCCTTCACGCGGCTCAGGTAGCTGCCGTCGCGGGTGTCAACCTGGATCAGGTCGCCCTCGTTGATGAACAGCGGTACGCGGATTTCAGCGCCGCTCTCCACTGTGGCAGGCTTTGTGGCGTTTGTTGCAGTGTCGCCCTTGATTCCCGGCTCGCTGTGTACCACGCGCAGGTTTGTCTTAACCGGCATCTCGGCATAGAGCACTGTGTCTGTATCTGCATCGGAAACAACCTCCACGATGTCCGACTCCTTCATAAACTCAACGCCCGTCACGAGGTCGGCAGGGATAGGAGTCTGGTCGTATGTCTCCTGGTTCATGAAGATATAGTCCTCACCCTCCTTGTAGAGGTACTGGTAAGGGCGACGTGTGATGGAAACGTCCTCAAGCTTCTCGCCGATGTTGTAGCGGCGCTCCAATACGCGGCCGTCGGTCACGTTCTTCAGCTTGATGTTCATGATAGTGTTTCCCTTACCTGGCTTGCGGTGCTGGAAGTCGATGCAAACCCAAATGCCGCCGTCCATACGAACAGCAACGCCTTTCTTAATGTCCTGTGAATTGATCATTTTATTTTTACTTATGAATTATTTTCTGTCCAAGGGCCCGATTTATCAGTATGACACCCACAGCTTTATGCCGAAAATGGTGCTTTTCACCCTTTTATGGCTGCAAAGTTACAACAAATTCAGAAAAAAGCCTAAAAGAAATGCGCAAAAATGGCTTTACTTTTGGTTAAATCAAAAGAAATGAGTACTTTTGCAGCCCAAAGCGTATAAACAATAACAAATAAAATAAATAACAAACGATGAAAAGAACATTTCAGCCACACAACAGAAGACGTGTGAACAAGCACGGATTCCGCGAGAGAATGGCAACAAAGAACGGTCGCCGCGTGCTTGCTTCACGCCGCGCCAAGGGTCGCAAGAAGCTTACTGTTTCTGACGAGCACCACGGCAAGTAATCTTGCACGCCACTTTTAAAGCTTTAAAAGTATTAAAGGCAGAGGGGAATACGACGCGAGTCATATTCCCCTCTGCCCTTTTTGTTTCCCCTCATTATATATATAAGGTATAGAAGTCCGGCAAGGATTTGCTTACAGTTGACGAGTTGACGAGAGACGAGTTGACGAGAGACAAGTTGACGAGTCGGCGAGCTGTTGTCTCAATACTCGATGTTGGGCAGAACCTGGCGCAGCTCTTCGATAATCTCATCGTTGCTCACGCCCACGCCCTTAACGATGAAAATCGTGTCGTCGCCGGCAATCGTACCCAGAATCTGGGGGATGTCGCTGTTGTCTATATTATAGGCAATGCTGCTTGCATAACCGGACCGCGTCTTTATCACACCCATGTTGCCCGAGAAATTGATGGAGCGGAAGCCTGTGGACTGCAGCATCTCCTTCATCAAGGCCGCCTTGGAAACCCTGCGGTACATCGTCTCGTTGGGCAATACATACACATACTTGCCGCTCATCGTAGCCGCCTTGGCCACCTTCAGCTGCTTCAGGTCGCGGCTCAGCGTGGCCTGCGTAATATTATAGCCCTCAGTCACCAGGGCTTTGAGGAGCTCCTCCTGACTGCTCATCTCTTTACTCGAAATGAGCATCTTCAGTAATTCCATTCTGTTGCTTTTTACCTTCATCGTCAGTATATTTATTCCGTTTTATTATGCAAATATATACAAACCTATGTAAATACACAAATTATTTATACGAAAAATATAAAACAAAATGCATAAACCAAGATTTCTATCGAGGTTTATGCATTATCATCAAGACTATGAGTATGTCTTCTTTCCGTTATCCGTAAGCCTTAATCCCTGTTGCCGCCGAAGATGCGCAGCAGCATGAGGAAGAGGTTGATGAAGTCAAGATACAGCGTCAGCGAACCGAGCAGCGCAATCTTCTGCATCCCCTCGTCCATCGAGTCTGCATTATAGAGCATGTTCTTGATCTTCTGCGAGTCGTAGGCAGTGAGACCGGTGAATATCACCACGCCGATGTAGCTCACGATCATGTTGAGCATCGAGCTACCCACGAACAGGTTCACTATCGTGGCGAGGATAATGCCTATCAGCGCCATGAAGAGAATCTTCCCAATCGACGTCAGGTCGGTTTTAGTGGTGTAGCCGATGAAGGCCATCACGCCGAACAGTCCGGCCGTGATGAAGAACACGCTGGCAATGGAGCTCATCGTATATGCCATGAAAATCACCGACAGCGTGGCGCCGTTCACGATGGAATACAATACGAAAAGCAGCGTGGCGGTAACTGCCGACAGCTTGTTTATCGCTCCGCTGATGCCTATCACCAGTCCGAACTCGGCGATGACCAGGCCCCAGAACAGCAGTCTGTTGGTCACGATGGCATAGGCGATGCCGGGGTTGCTGGCGATGCCGAAGGCCGTGAAGCCCGTAATCACCAGCGCAAGCGTCATCCACAAGTAAACCTTGCGCATAAGCGCAGGAAAAGCAAGAGACACCATCCCCTCCTTCTCCTCTATCATTCTGTAAAGTCTTTCTTCGTTCATGATAATAATTCTTTCTGAAATTTTCCGTTTTTACTTTATTGTTCTTTTCTCTCGTTTTTATCCAAAAGATAAATCATTACATTATGCAAACATACAAATTTTATTCCATATCCGTCAAAATATTAATAAAAAACGTTTATTATTAACATCCTTATCCACTTAAACGCCGTTCCGCCGGCCGACTTCCCTACTCCGTGGCTACTTATATCGCAAAAGCAGCAGCGCAGCCTGCGGTGTACTTCCGTGCAGCAAAGCATAGCTATACTGATAATGCAGCATAGCTATACCGACAGTGCAGCATAGCTATACTGATAGCGCAGCATAGCTGCACTGTTGGTGCCAGACAGCTATACTTTTCTGGCACTTTTGCTAAAAACAATGAAATAAGCGGCAGGAACTTTCAAAGTGGGCTGAAATAAAAAAAGATATCTAAAACAATGGAAGTTTGTCTTAGATATCTTTTATCCGGCTGACACAGCAGCCGTACTTCTTCAGATTCCCGGTCTTATTTCCTTATCTTCATCACTCTCGGGGCGATTCTCGTACCGTCGATGCGCACGAGGAAGATGTCGGCCTTCACGTCGGCGAGGGAGATGGCGGACGAGACAATCTGGCGGGAGGCGATGATGCTTCCGTCGGTGGAGTATATCCTCAGGAGCGAACCGATGGCGTTGTCGCCCACGCGCAGGGTTGCAGTGGAGCGGTCGTAGCGCATTTCGGCGGTTGCCATTATACCGCTGATGCTGCTCTCACGGAAGTTGGTGTCGAGATCCTCGCCCATCAGACTGTTCATGTATACCTCAAGGGCGGTGTAGCCCAGGTTGTTCACGAGGTTCTGGTCTGCCACGGCAGGGTTCAGTCCGTGTTTCTTCTCCCATTCGTCGGGCATTCCGTCGCCGTCGGTGTCAACAGGCACGGTGTAGTCGGTGGCATAGGAGATGAATCCCTCACAGTCGTTCTCGGTGTCGATGATTCCCTTGCCGGCGCCCTTAGTGGCTCCACCGTAGCGGTTCTCGCCCGTGCGTGCCTCCTCGATGATACGCCTCTCAATGGCGTCGCGGTTCACGGTTCCGGCGTTGGCGAGCACCGTCTGGTATGCAGCCTCGCCCGTCTCCACGTCGTGTATCATATAGGAGTCGGGGTCGTAGGTGCCCACGTTGCCTGACACGGAATACTTGTAGTAGTTGTGTACCGGCACGATGCGCTCGTCCACACGGATTTCGTCGAGCTTGTATTTCTCTGCCGTCATTGCCTTCCAGTTGTCGGCCGTGCGGGCTGCGTCTCCCTCAATCACGTTGCCGTTGACATACCATTTTGCCGGTCCCCATGAGGTTGCGCCGTCGCGGGCGTAGCTTGACTTCACAAGCACGATGCCGCTCTTGTTTGATGCCGGACCCGGCTTGTAGTAGTTGCCGATGAAGTTGCATTCGTGGGCGGAGTTCATTCCGTTGTATGATGTTACGGGGGCTGTGTTCTCGCCTCCGTAGCATCCGCCGTTGCTACCGAAGTTGTAGTTCACGTTGTTGATGTATTCAAGGAACACCACGTAGTCTTCGCCTCTCGCTCCGTTGATGCGCGGCGAGCGCGACTGGTTGTCGGCGAGCAGGTTGCGGAAGTATGTTGCCGGCGAACCTCCCCACTGGGTACCGTATCCGCGTGCGCCCTTGTGGTGTCCGGCGTTGTAGAGTCCCTCGTGCACGATACTGTTCTGCACGGTCAGGAAGTGGCTGTCCTGCGTGTTGATGTTCTCCTCCATCGACCATCCGAACGAGCAGTGGTCAAAGATGAAGTTGCTGCAGTTTTCGGCTCCGAGCGCCTGGTCTTCAATCTTGTTGCCTTCCAGGTCTTTCTGTCCGGCGCGGAAACGGATGTTCCTCACGATGAAGTTCTGCGATCCGCCCAGATTTATCTTGTTGTGGGTTATCTGTATGCCCTCGCCCGGTGCGGTCTGTCCGGCCAGCGTCCAGTCGCTTCGCTTCATGCGGAGCTCCTTCGAGAGCTGTATGTCGCCGCTCACGGTGAATACTATTGTTATCGGCTCGCCCGGGTATTGTTGGAACGCCCAGCGCAGGGTGCCCGCCTTGCCGTCGTCGGCGAGTGATGTCACCTTCACCACCTTGCCGCCACGTCCTCCGGTGGTGTATTTTCCGAAGCCTTCGGCTGTGGGGAATGCCGGCAGCTTGATGGCGTCCTTTGCCATGACAGGCTTGGACACCACGCCCTGCCTTGACACGGATGCCACGCTGTATGCGGCGTTGTCATCGGTGGCTTTCTGTATGCGACGGTCTGTGGTGAAGCTGTGGAAGGCTCCGTCTTTATATATAAGGTAGCCGGCGGCGTTGTCGTCGCAGCTCCATGAAATCTCGTCGGGGGTGATGATGAAATTGAATGGGGCGATGGCTCCGCGCAGAATCTTCTCGTGGTCGAATGGCACCTTGGAGTATTTTGCGAACATGAATTCCGGATTCATGTATGCCTTCACCTCAGCGTCGGATGCCTGGTGGGAGAAGCTTGCGCGTCTGGATGTGTCGATGAGGTTGCCCTGCGGGTCAACGCTCTTGTATTCATAGAGCGAGCTCTTGTTCTCCGATCCGCCCCATGCTGTCCATCCGGCGGCACTGACGGCGTCGGGCAGGGTGCAGTTGATGAACATCGAGCCGCAGCCTTCCTTCCATGGTCTGCCCAGCGTGTAGGCGCCTTTTGCCACTCCGTCGGCTGCGGTCACGGTGCAGTTGCGGAAGAAGAGACCGGGATAGAAAGTTGTCTGGCTGAGTTCGGGATACATCACCTGCTTCATCGGCATTCCGCTCTCGGCAGGGGCTGTGATGTAGCCGCCGCCCTTGAGGAGGTGCAGGGTGCAGTTGTCAAACCATTCCATTCCGCCGTCGTAGATGAAGTCGGTGGCTCCCTCGATGGTACAGTCTGTGAAGTATCCGCGCGAACCGGTGTTTGCCTTGTATGTGTCCTGGTATCCGCTGAGCAGACAGTTCCTGAAGATGTGTGCGTCGCCGTTGGTGTAGAGTGCCTCGGCCTGTCCCACGTTGCCGCTCGTGTTGCGGATGGTGAGGTTTTCGGCATAGAAGCGGCTCGTAAAGACGTTGAGGGCGGCGCAGTCGGAGTAGTCGTTCGACTCGTTCCCCTTGCCGCGGTTCACGTTTGACGTGAGTATCGTGGTCTCCCTGTTCTCGCCGATGAGCGAGATGAACTTGTTCTTGTTTGACTTCGTTCCGGCATGGATGTTCTCCTCGTAGATGCCGGGGCGGATGTATATTATGCCTCTGGAGCCGCTGGGCACAGCGTTGATGGCGTCCTGTATGCGGGTATAGTCGCCTGTGCCGTCCTGTGCCACGACGGATGTCACTACGGGGGCGTTGGCATCCGGTGCAGACTCGCCCTGCTCTCCGCTGCCGCCTCCGCCATTGAGGTCGGTCAGTTCGCCCACGTCGCCCACGGGGTTCTCACGGGCATACTGTGCCTGCTCGGCGGTTATCTCGCTGCCGAAAATCTGTATCTTGTGTACGCGGGGTGCCTGCTGCTGTGCCAAGGGGTCAATGGCCTTGGTGAAGACGGTTCCGCCTTCGGGCGTCTTCTGAACGGGGTCGGTGAGGTTCTCGCCGTCCCATACACGCCAGCGGAGCGACACGTCGGAGGCGTTTATCACGTTCTCCATGAAATAGCCTTGGTCGGAGAACACGGTGTAGCCCAGCTTGTGCTTTTCGGAGCCCATCCATACGAGGGGCTTCCATTCGCCGTCGCCGATCTTGTAGTCGCATTTGATGCCGCGGCCCCATGCCGTGGACGACCACGACCACTGCACGCGCTCCACGTATGGGATGTGGTCAATCTCCATCCATCCGTGCTGGCTCACTTTGTTGCCTGCCGCATCCTTCACTCCTGCGTCGCGGCACATCTGCACGAAGCCGGCTTCGCCGTAGACGGGATTGTTGTCGGCGCCATACTTCATGTTGTCTTCGAGATAGGTGGTGTGTCCGGCTACGGTCCAGTTGTTATATGTCGTGGCACTGTTTCCGGTGCAGTTCTGTCCGAGGTAATACTGGCGGCAGAAGGCTGCCGTGGCTCCTGCAAAACCGTTGTATGAGTTCTTGTTGGCGAACATGCAATGGTGGAAATACACGGGGAAGGTGATTCCCGCATTTCCGTTTGCCGGCACGCCGATGATGGAGTTTACGTATCCGTCGGCTGAATAGTCGGGACAGGAGGTTCCCGTCTGGCCCTTCCAGGTGTCGGGCCAGGTGGCATCGCTGAAATTGATGTCGATTACTTTGGGGTAAGTGGACGAATTGCTCCACTGTGCCACCACTGACGGAGGGTCAAGACTTCCCTCGATAGTAGCGTGGACCGGCATTGCTGCAGCAAGTGTCATGGCTGCAATGCCTATGGTCTTTAATCTTTTAAGCATGTTTCTATTTATTAGTATTTATCTTCGTTTGTAGTTTTTCTGAAAAGTGAACGCCTTTCTTTCTGTAAGTAGCTCACTTTTGGATTGTAAGTGATGCGCTTATCTTCTATAAGTAGAACGTTTTCCAACTGCAAATGTAATGATAAAAAACGAGAGACAGATACTAATAAACGGAAACATACTCCTTTTTTAACGGAAATTCCTCATTTTGTCACTTCAGGCATTCGAGATATTTCGAAATCGTGTCGCGCAGTCCGATATACAGCGCATCGCTGATGAGGGCATGACCGATGCTCACTTCATCGGTCCATGGAATCATACGGTGGAAGTAGGCCAGGTTGACAAGGCTGAGGTCGTGGCCGGCATTGAGGCCCAGTCCCAGCTCGCGCGCTGCCACGGCGGCATCGATGAATGGCTTGATGGCCTCCTCACGGTCGGTGAGGTAATTGGCGGCATACGGCTCCGTATACAGCTCCACGCGGTCGGCTCCGCAGTCGTGTGCACCCTTCACCATCTCCTCGGAAGCGTCCACGAAGACGCTCGTGCGGATGCCGGCTTCCTTGAACCTGCCGATTACAGTGGTGAGGAAAGCCTGGTTGCGTATGGTGTCCCATCCGTGGTTGCTCGTCAGCTGTGCGTCGCTGTCGGGCACGAGTGTCACCTGTGTTGGCTTCACCTCAAGCACCAGGTCTATGTATTTCTCTATGGGGTTGCCCTCGATGTTGAATTCGGTGGTTATCAGCGGCTTGATGTCTCTCACGTCCTGGTATCGGATGTGGCGCTCGTCAGGTCGCGGATGTACGGTTATTCCCTGTGCTCCGAAGAACTGGCAGTCTACTGCCGCCTTCTCCACGTCGGGGTTGTTTCCGCCCCTGGAGTTGCGCAAGGTCGCTACCTTGTTGATGTTTACGCTTAATTTTGTCATGTCAGATTAATTTGTTAATAAAAGCCTGTCTGCTATTATATAAAAAAGTTGTATATTTGCAGACGTATTTACCAGCGCAAAGTTACAAAAACATTTGCAATGGCAGAATAAATACGGGTATAAAGATTTTAAAATACAGTGATATGTCGTTGCGCAAACTCAAATTCGCCATATTCGGCAACATTTACCAAGCTGACAAATCTGTCGGGATACAGCATCTGCTCAGCTCCCTCGAAAGGAGGCGGGCAAGCGTGAGCATGGAGCAGTCGTTCTACGACTTCCTCGTAAAGACACGCGGTGTGAAGCTCGATGGCGTGGAACCGTTCGACGGGAAGGATGTGGATGCCGACTACGTGGTGTCGATGGGAGGCGACGGAACTCTCCTGCGCACCATCCATTGCGTGGGCAGCCGCTGCACGCCTATCATCGGAGTGAACATGGGGCGGCTCGGATTCCTTGCCGGTGTGGGTGTGGACGACATAGAGGAGGTGCTCGACAGCGTGTATGACGGGGAATACGTGGTGGACTGCCTTGCCATGGTGCAGGTGGAGACCACGGGCAGCGACGGCAGCGACGTGCAGGAGTGTGCGCTCAATGAGATTGCCGTGCTCAAGCGCGACAACGCCTCGATGATTTCCATCCGCACGCTCATCAACGGCGAATACATCGTGACGTATCATGCCGACGGACTGATAGTGAGCACGCCGACAGGCTCTACGGCATACTCCCTGTCAAACGGCGGTCCGATTATCGTGCCCCATACGGGAGTGATGAGCCTCACGCCCGTCGCCCCCCACAGCCTCACGGCGCGCCCGTTAGTGATTCCCGACAGCGCCGAAGTGACGCTCGAAGTGGAGAGCCGCAGCCACAACTTCCTCGTGGCAGCCGACGGACGCTCGGCAAAATGCGGCGAAGGACAGGTCCTCACCATACGCCGATCGCCCTATGATGCGCATATCGTGAAGCCGAAGAAGATGACATACTTCTCCACACTGAGACACAAGATGATGTGGGGAGCCGACACGAGAGTAATGAAATAACGGGGGAACCGCAGGCATGAAGATAAGGAACCTTTTCAACATTCCGCAGAGCCGCTATTCATCGCGCCAGATAATGCGATGGCTGTGGCATGCGTGGCGCGGCAACAGGATGCAGGCAGGCATCAACGCCGCGCTCGGACTGCTCGATGTGGCAGTGAGCCTGCTCTCGGTGTGGGCGGTGAAGCGCGCCATCGACGTGGCGTCACACGCTGTGGAAGGCTCCATCTACTGGGCCGTGGGCATCATGGGAATGCTCATCCTCGCCGGCTTCGCCATAAACATATCCGGAGTGTGGGTGAGGAACATACTCGGCATCAAGGCGCAGAACCGCATGCAGCAGCGGATGCTCGACCGAATCCTGCGTTCCGAATGGCACGGCAGGGAGAAGCGCCACAGCGGAGACGTGCTCAACAGACTTGAGTTCGACGTGAACAACGTGGTGGGCTTCCTCACGGAAACAATCCCCAACACCATCTCCGTCATAGCCCTCTTTGCCGGTTCGTTCTTCTATCTCTTCTCCATGGACCCGCTGCTCGCCGCACTGATAGTGGTGATGCTGCCGCTGTTCATACTGACGAGCAAGATATACGTGGGCCACATGCGGAAGCTGACGCGCGAGGTGAGAAACAGCGACAGCCGCGTGCAGAGCGTGCTGCAGGAGACCATCCAGCACCGTATGCTCATCAAGACGATGGAGAAAGACGAGGCGATGGTGGACAAGCTGGAGGGAATGCAGAGCGAACTGAGGCACAACGTGGTGAGGCGCACCAGATTCTCCGTCCTCTCCAACCTCATACTCAACTTCGGCTTCGCCCTCGGCTATCTCGTGGCGTTCCTATGGAGCGCCCTGCGCATGTCGGCCGGCACACTAACCTTCGGCGGAATGACGGCATTCCTGCAGCTCGTGGCCAAGATACAGGGACCGGCGCGCAACCTGACGAAGCTCGTCCCCGCATTCGTGTCGGTGTTCACTGCCGCCGAACGGCTCATGGAACTCGAGGAGAACCCGCTCGAAGAGCAGGGCGAACCCATCGACATGAGCGACAGGGAAGGGGGCGTAGGAATAAGGATAAGCGACGTAAGCTATACCTACGACGATGCGGACGGCAGGGTGATAGACCATCTCTCGTTCGACTTCCGCCCCAATACCTGCACGGCGATACTGGGCGAGACGGGCGCAGGAAAGACAACCCTCATCCGGCTCATACTCGCACTGATGCGCCCCACAGACGGACACGTATATATCTACAACAGGGAGAAGCAAATGGACATGTCGCCGCGAATGCGCTGCAACATAGTATATGTGCCACAAGGCAACACCCTGCTGAGCGGCACCATCCGCGACAACCTGCGCATGGGGCGGCTCGACGCCACGGACCAGGAGATGATGCAGGCGCTCCAGACGGCGTGTGCCGGATTCGTCAGCGAACTGCCCCATGGGCTGGACACCAGCTGCAGCGAGGCAGGCGGCGGACTGAGCGAAGGACAGGCGCAGCGCATCGCCATCGCCAGGGCACTGCTCCGCACGGGCAGCGTGATGATATTCGACGAGGCTACGAGCGCCCTCGACCCAGATACCGAGCGCCAGCTGCTGGCAAACCTGCTGAAGGACCACCGCCACACCATCATCTTCATCACCCATCGCCCCGCTGTAGTGGACTATTGCGACCAGATGCTGAGGGTGGGAGAATAGCGCAATAAGGCAACAGGTCCCAATGGGCGACAGACCAGACATTCCCGATATGCCGGACAGACCTATGCCTCCATAATAAAAAATAACCAAAAAACAATAAAAACATGAACATCAAGAGAATACTTCTATCGCTTTCGATGCTCCTCGCCGCCACAACCGGCCTCATGGCACAGACCACCGACGAGAAGGGCAACGACCTCGACTCTGTCTATGCACAGAAGCTGCTCAAGCCGGGCACCACGGCGCCCGACTTCATCCTGCCCATGCCCAACGGCTACCGCGTGCAGCTTGCCGAATTCAAGGGCAAGTACGTGTTGCTCGACTTCTGGGCATCATGGTGTCCCGACTGCCGCAAGGACATACCGGCCGTGAAGGCCATGTATGAGAAATACGGCAAGAACGTGGTATTCATCGGAGTATCGTTTGACACCGACCGCGACCGCTGGGCAAAATGCGTGGCCGACAACGGCATGACATGGCGCCAGGTGAGCGAACTCAAGAAAATGCGCGAGGCTAAAATAGCACAGACCTACGGAGTGCAGTGGATTCCGTCGATGACCCTTGTGGGCCCCGACGGCAAGGTGGTGCTGTCCACCGTAGTGCTGGAGAGAATGGAGAAGGCTCTCGAGAATCTATAACAAGGAAAAAGAATTATGCCAGAATCAAATTTCGTAGACTACGTAAAGATATACTGCCGCTCGGGAAAGGGCGGCAAGGGATCCATGCATCTGCGCCACGTGAAGTACCAGCCCAACGGCGGTCCTGACGGCGGAGACGGAGGAAAGGGAGGAAGCATCATCCTCCGCGGTAACCATAACTACTGGACGCTGCTCCATCTGAAATACCAGCGCCACATCAAGGCGGAACACGGAGGCAACGGCGGACGAGACAAATGTCACGGCACAGACGGAAAGGACGTATACATCGACGTGCCATGCGGCACCGTGGTGTATGACGCCGAGACGGGAAAGTTCATCTGCGACGTGATGCACGACGGACAGGAAGTGATGCTCCTCAAGGGAGGACGCGGCGGACTGGGAAACTACCAGTTCCGCACATCCACAAACCAGGCTCCGCGCTACGCCCAGCCTGGCGAGCCGATGCAGGAGATGACCGTAATCATGGAGCTGAAGCTCCTCGCCGACGTGGGACTCGTGGGCTTCCCCAATGCCGGAAAGAGCACGCTGCTCTCCACCGTGTCGAGCGCCCGCCCCAAGATAGCCAACTACCCCTTCACCACGCTTGAGCCATCACTCGGCATCGTGGAATACCACGACAGGAAATCATTCGTCATGGCCGACATCCCCGGAATCATCGAGGGAGCAAGCGAGGGAAAGGGACTCGGACTGCGCTTCCTGCGCCACATCGAGCGCAACTCGCTGCTGCTCTTCATGGTGCCGGGAGATACCGACGACATAAAGCGCGAATATGAAATACTGCTCAAGGAGCTGACAAACTTCAATCCAGACATGCTCGACAAGCACAGGGTACTCGCCGTGACGAAGTGTGACCTGCTCGACGAGGAGCTGATAGAGATGCTCAAGGAAACGCTGCCCGAAGACCTGCCCGTGGTATTCATATCTGCCGTCACCGGACAGGGCATCGCCGAGCTGAAAGACATTCTCTGGAAGGAGCTCAACAGCGAAAGCAACAAGATTGCCGGAATCATGGCCGAAGACACCATCGTGCACCGCGACAAAGACCTCGGACTGCTGCCCGAAGAGCTGCGCTCCGAGGGTGAGGACGACATAGACTTCGTTGACGAGGACGACATGGAGGACGTGGACGACCTCGACGACTTTGAATACGATATGGAGGACGAGGACTGATGAACGCTCCCCTACTCCACTATTATGACATAGCCCCCGGCGTACGTGCATTCAGCACCACGCGCCACGGAGGATTCAGTCAGGGCAACCACGGCGGATTCAATATCAACAAGCACTGCGGCGACACGGCCGAGGCAATAGCCAAGAACCGCCGTCTGCTCGCCGACGAACTCTCCGTATCCCCCGACCGCATCGTGATGCCCCACCAGACCCATGGTGTGGAGACGAGGCAGATTGCAGGAGAATTCCTCGCCCTGCCCGAGGGCGTGAGGAAGATGGTGCTCGAGGGCGTGGATGGCGTGATGACCGATGTGGAAGGCATCTGCATCGGCGTGTCCACGGCAGACTGCATCCCAGTGCTCCTCTACGACGAGGAACACCATGCCGCCTGTGCCGTCCATGCCGGATGGCGCGGCACTCTGGCACGCATCGCCATGAAGGCTGCGGCCGATATGCGCCTTGCCTACGCCACCCGTCCCGAAGCCCTAAAGGCAGTAATCGGTCCGGGCATCTCCTTCGAAGCCTTCGAGGTGGGCGATGAGGTGTATGAGCAGTTCGTCGGCGCCAACTTCGATATGGAGGGTATCAGCCGACAGATGAAGTCGGCGTCCGCCGAAGCGGAATACAAATGGCACATCGACCTGAAGGAGTGCAACCGCCGGCAGCTCATGCAGGCAGGCGTGGCAGAGGGAAACATCCAGGTATCCCCCGTATGCACCTACCGCGATGTGGCCGACTATTTCTCCGCCCGTCGCCTCGGTGCGGATTCGGGCAGGATATTCACCGGAATCCTTCTCTGACACATTATATATATAATATAGGTAACGACAAGGCAGGGGTATGGCATTGAATCCATATCCCTGCTTTCGGTTAATAAAACCACCAAAACATGCAAGACATTCATTTCATGGCAGATACCCGAAACGGAAAGAAAACGCCGCCAACAGTTTCATCACGAAACCGGTTGGCGGCTTTCTTCTTTAAAAGAATTCTGTTATGTTACATTTGGTTATTCATTCACAGATTAAAAAAATGAAGAGTGAAAACGAAACGCTTTTCTGTTTCAACAATGCAAAAATAAAAAAAAATCAAAAGCCATGCAACCGCCCGGTTCCGCCAAACGGCTCAAACGTACCCGACGGCGGCTTATGTGGTCGAAATTAAGGTTTAAACGTTATAAAAAATACACTTAATCTGTAATCTCCATCTTGAAAAACGCCCGAAAACGCCTGTCGGAATTTATCCTATGTCAAAATTAACTGTATCGCAATGCCAAAAAACAACGGGAATGTTTTGCCCTCCCGAATTAAAATGCTAACTTTGCCCTTAGAAACGGAAGGACGACAATATTCACCGGCACAAAAGCTGGAGATACAGGAGCGAAAATCCTGAAGCAAGGGCTATTAACCCAGGAAAAGCAAGAGTATTAATCAAGGTAAAACAAGATTTATCTAACTAAATATAAGATACTATGGTAAGTTACAAAGATTTAGGCTTGGTAAACACCCGTGAGATGTTTAAGAGAGCCATCAACGGCGGTTACGCCATTCCAGCATTCAACTTCAACAACATGGAACAGCTGCAGGCTATCATCAAGGCTTCTTCTGAAGAGAAGTCTCCTGTTATCCTCCAGGTTTCAAAGGGTGCGCGCAACTACGCCAACCCTACATTGCTGCGCTACATGGCACAGGGTGCCGTAGAGTATGCCAAGGAGCTGGGATGCAACCATCCTGAGATCGTGCTCCACCTCGACCACGGCGACAGCTTCGAGCTCTGCAAGAGCTGCGTTGACCTCGGTTTCTCTTCAGTGATGATCGACGGTTCTTCTCTTCCTTACGACGAGAACGTTGCCCTGACAAAGAAGGTTGTGGAGTATGCACACCAGTTCGACGTTACCGTTGAGGGTGAGCTCGGCGTATTGGCAGGTGTAGAGGACGAAGTTGCTTCTGAGGTTTCACACTACACAAAGCCTGAGGAAGTTATCGACTTCACCACAAAGACCGGAGTTGACTCATTGGCAATCTCTATCGGTACAAGCCACGGAGCTTACAAGTTCAAGCCGGAGCAGTGCACACGCGACCCGAAGACAGGCCGCCTCGTTCCTCCTCCATTGGCTTTCGACGTGCTCGACGAGATCATGAAGAAGCTCCCTGGATTCCCAATCGTGCTCCACGGATCATCATCAGTGCCACAGGAATATGTTGACATCATCAACGCCAACGGCGGCAAGCTGCCTGATGCAGTAGGTATCCCTGAGGAGCAGCTGCGCAAGGCTTCAAAGAGCGCCGTATGCAAGATCAACATCGACTCTGACTCTCGTCTTGCCTTCACAGCCGCTGTGCGCAAGGTATTCACAGAGAAGCCTGCTGAGTTCGACCCACGTAAGTACTGCGGTCCTGCACGCGACATGATGGAGCAGATGTACAAGCACAAGATTATCGACGTGCTCGGCAGCGACAACAAGCTTGCTCAGCTCGACTAAGGCTAATATCGCACATCTATAAAATTCCGGGAGGGACGGAAGTTGCATCATGCAGCTTTCGTTCCTTTTTTCGTATATGCCGATACAGAAGGGGTATGACGGACGAGTGGGATTATGACGGACAAGTGGCAGGCAACCGCCCTGACATGGGGGGGCAGTCTGTATGAGAAGTACAGCAAAATGGCAGGAATGTGTAAAGGCGGCTCTCTTCACAGAGGACCGCCTTTTCTGTTCAATAGGTATTAGCTTCAAGGTAAAAAGATTGTATTCAGGATAACTGGTTGCAAATGTAAAGCAATTTAAGCATATCTGCAATTATTTTTATATGTTTGAAAACATGTTTCGCATATTTTCCTTTAGTTTTACCTTACACATTGTCATCTTCTTTTCTACTTTATGGTGGTTTCATACACTGTTTCGGGGTCTACGCCCTTCTTGAACTCCATATTCCGATACGCCGTGGGCACATCCTCCATGCCCAGCGAGATGCCGCGGTTCACGGGGCGGTCGGGGTCGAGAAGCGAGTGGGAGAAGAGCCATTCGTAGGTCTTGCGCATATAGAAGAACCGCGCCGGAGTGCCGTGGTTGGCACCCTTGAGCCATGTGTAGCGCAGGCGGGAGTCGTTGTCCGTGCGCTCCAGGTCGTTCACCACCGACTTCGACATGCTTATCGGCACCGCGCGGTCTGCCGTGCCGTGGATGATCCAGAGCGGCACCTTTCCGAGCGGAGTGCGGTCTTTCACGGAGCATCCGCCGCACATGGCGAGCGCCGCCGCCACTTTGTCGGGATAGGTGGCGGTGAAGTCAAGCGTGCCGTAGCCGCCGAGGCTCATGCCGATGACATATACGCGGGTGGAGTCGCAGGCATAATTGCGCTTTGTCCATTCCAGCACGTCGTTTATCTTCTTCGGGTTCCATGCCCCGCCAGGGTTCTGCGGCACCACCACGAGGGCGTCCACCTGACGGCCCATCACGATGGCATGGAGCGGTCCGTAGCGGCGCACTCGGTTGAGGTCTCTGCCGCACAGGCTCTGTCCGTGGAGGAATATTATCACGGGGGTCTCGTTCAGCGAATAGTAATAGTCTGTCGGGGTGTACACCCAGAAGTTGTAGCCCCCGGGGATGGAATCCTTCACGGGGCGGATGAAGTCATACTGTGCGTATGCCGCAATGGCGGCAACGGCTACCAGCATTGTGATGAAAAGTCTTTTTATCATAACTCTTTCTCCTTGTTATTGTTGTGCGGCAGCGTATCATGATGCCCATGTTGCTGGCCGTCGGCTTGTGCGTCTTCCGTTGCCGGTACGGTTTCTTCCGCAGGTATCTCCTTCGGCTGCGTGGCCAGTGTGTCGGCCGCTTCCTCTGCGGGATGGGCGTCGAGCCAGTTTGCCTCCTTGTCTTTCTTGCCCGGCAGGATGATGATAGGCATTCCCGTCTCCACATACTTCACGAGTTCGAGGATATTCTCATTCAGTATCCTCACGCATCCGTGGCTGCGCCTTCCGCCCACCGACCACGGGGCATCCGTCCCGTGGATTCCCATCGAACTGTAGTTCGGCGTGATGATGCGCACGAAGCGCGGGCCGTATTGCCCCGGTTTCTCGCTCCGTTTCCCGTTCTCGTCGGTGTAGTGCCAGTGGGCGCTGTGACTCACGCTGCCGGCACGGAAGAATCCTTCCGGCGTGCGGCAGTCACCCTTCTTGCGCTTGTTGCCGTAGTTCCTGCCGCAGGCGCAGCGGTATGCCTTCTTGAGCCGTCCGAACTTGTCATACAGCTCCACCTTCATCTTCCCCTTGTCCACGATGATGAAGTGGTCAAACTGGTTGTTGATAAGCCTCTCGCAGTAGTCGAGCGAATCCGTGGCGAACTTGTATAATATTCCGGCGGCATACGCCTCATGGTCTTCCGATTCGTCCATATACTGCATGGCCTGCTGTGCTGAAGAGAAGTGCAGTCGTGGCTTCTCCACGATTTTCTCCACCTCCTCGGCTTCCTCTTCGGCAATCTCCACGTCGTTGATTATCTGTTCCGTCTCCTCTTTCTTCGCGGTGGAACATGCTGCCAGCAGGGCGGCCATCATCAGTATGGCACATAGTATTGGTATATGTCTCTTGTTCATATTCATGTGTTGTAAGTGAAAAAACAGGGCGGTCAGTGCGAAGCATGGTGGAAACCGGGCACCACGTTGCGCATGGCGAACCATACGTGGTACAGGCAGGTGGATAACTTGCCGTAATACTTGCACATTATGTCGAAGCGCTCCTTCAGCGACGCTTTGTGGTTGCGTGTGGTGGTGCCTTCCTCCATGTAGTCGGCAATGGTCTCGCCGCAGTCGGCAAGCGGGAGTTCCAGCTCCTCCGCCTTCTTCATGATGCGCACACACCAGTCGAAGTCTGCCGAAAAGCGATATTTCATATCGTATGGCGTCTGCCGGGCAATGTCCGTACGGGCATAGAAAGCCTGGTGACACACGAGCATTCCGTTGCGGAACGAGCGCCATGTGAGATGTGCCGGCGGCGTGAGTCGGCGGTGGCGCAGGAAGCGGTTGTCCCCATCCACGATGTCCGTCTTGCCGTATACCACGGCGGGCAGCGCCTCCCTGTCGTATTCGGCGGAGGTGGTCACGTCGTGCTGCTTGCCCTTTCCGCTGTAGCATCTCTTTGCCGCTTCCACCACCTGCTTTATGGTCTCCGTTCCCGTCAGCGCATCGCCGGCGTTGAGGAAGCAGATGTAATCGCCGGTGGCAAGCTTCAGTCCCTTGTTCATGGCGTCGTAGATGCCGTTGTCGGGCTCCACGAGTATTCTCACCTCATGGCCGTTGTCTGATGCGAACGACCGTTCCATATAGTCTTTCGCCATCGCCACGGTGTTGTCCGTCGACGCACCGTCGATGATGATATGCTCGATTGCCGAGTAAGTCTGGTCGTAAACCGACTGCAGTGTCTTCTGCAACAGACTCCCGGCGTTGTATGTAACGGTGATTAGAGTTATCTTTATCATAGTTTATATCGTTTTAGAGCCATCGCCTGGTTGTATGCCTCGATGTATTTCATCGCCACGGCATACTGCGAATAGTTCGTGTTCACCTTCCTTATCGCTTCGTCGCCGAGCGCCTTTCCGTCGGCCTCACACAGAACCCAGCGGATGCCTCTGGCCAGGTCTTCGGCACTCTTGTATTCTGCCACGTAGCCGTTCTTCTGGTGGTCTATCATCTCGGGGATGCCTCCCGTGTTGAATCCCACGCACGGCACTCCGCATGCCATAGCCTCCATGATGGTGTTCGGCAGGTTGTCTTCGAGCGAAGGCAGCACGAATGTGTCCACGGAGTTGTATATGCTCGCTATCTTCTTCTCCTCGCTCACGTAGCCGAGCGGATACGCCGGCAGCGGGAGTCTTTCGGCCAGGTCCTCTGCCTGTCCGCCGAGGATGGCTATTCCGGTGTCTTCCTTCATCTCGGGATGCTGCTCCACCATCTTCTCCATGGCCTTGATGAAATAGTCCATGCCCTTACGCTTGTCGGTGACGCGCTGCGAAACGAAGAGAATCAGCTTCTTGTCCGCCGGCAGTCCGGCATACAGGCGGGCGCTCTCGCGGTCCTCTCTCCTGAACGCCCTTGTGTCAATGGGGTTGGGGATGCTCAGTATCTTCTGTCCCGTGAGCAGTCCGCTCTTCTTCGCCTTGCCGGCGAGCCATCTGCTGCACGTCACGAAGAGTATGCTGTGCCTGTTCAGTATCAGTCTCTTGCGGCGCCACACGGCAGCCGAGAGGTCGCTCTTCGACCCTCCTCCGGGCAGCAGCGGACAGTTGCCGCACTGTCTTTCGAATCCGTGGCAGTTGCGTGCATAATGACATATGGACGAAGCCGGCCACAGGTCGTGCATCGTCCACACCACGGGTTTGTTGCTTTCCAGTATCCTGCGTATGCCTCCGAGCGAGAGCATACCTTGGTTTATCCAGCTCAGATGCACCACGTCGGCCTCCTTGAACTCGCGCGTCTTCGTTATGTCCACTCCGGCATTCGCGATGTCGATGAGGAAGAGGTTGTCGCGCTTGAAGCGCAGACGGCAGAATATCACGAAGCGCTCCCACAGGAAATTCCAGCGCAGGCGCCACGACTTCGGCACCTCCGCCACGTTGATGTCGTCGGTCTGCTTGTCCCTGACGAGCATCTTGGCCTTCACCCCGTTGTTGTTCAGCGCCTCCATCAGCCGGTTTGCAGCCACGGCGGCACCTCCCACGATTTCGCTTGTGTTAACAATCAGCACTCTCATATCTCGCAATTTGCATTTGTTCCTACAAAGTTATGAATTTCCCGGCTAATCACAAAGCCGTATCTGATGATTGTCTGCAAAATTAGGAATTAATCGGCTAACTGCCAACTTTAGGCAATCAAAATAATGATTAGGACAGCAATATGTCCGTGCGCCGCCCCATAATGACAATGCCGCGCAGACGTATAAACAAAAAAAGAGACTCTCTTCCGTGAGAATCTCTTCTGTGAGTGGTACCACCAGGAATCGAACCGGGGACACAAGGATTTTCAGTCCTTTGCTC
>USSF01000039.1 GCA_900557405.1 uncultured Prevotella sp. | reverse complement strand
TACACTCTTCAAGTATTCCTGCCGAAGAAATAGATGCGTGGACAACAGAAGAGTTCTTAGCTAATAGCATGATGATGCGAGACGGTCAAATCACTCGTGCTGCAATACTGTTATTAGGCAAGCCGCTTTCTATCCAAAAGATTCATCCTGCCGTTGCACAAATCACTTGGACTTGGGAAGATGAAGAAGGTATTGTGCAAGATTATGAACACTTCTCCATTCCTTTCATCTTGACTGTAGATAAGGTGTTGGGCAAGATACGCAACAAAACCATGCGCGAACTGCCAGGAGGAACCCTCTTTCCTGATACGATGAAGCAGTATGATGAATATACCATACGTGAGGCTCTACATAATGCCATCGCCCATCAAGATTACACCTTGCAACAGCGCATAGTTTTCGTAGAAGGTCCAAGCACCTTATACTATGGCAATGGCGGTAGCTTTATTCCCGGCACTATAGAGAATGCTTTGGAGCATAAAGGTCCTCAGTTTCACTATCGCAACGAATGCTTATGCCGAGGCATGGTCAACTTCAACATGATTGATACCGTAGGACGTGGCATCAAGAAGATTTACACAGAACAACGCAATCGTTTCTTCCCCATGCCTGATTACGATATTGACAATGAGCATCGTACTGTAGGAGTCACTATCTATGGCAAGATGATTGACGAGAAATATACCAACTTGCTAAAGAGCAACCAATCCTTATCATTGAAAGAATGTCTTTGGCTGGATGCCGTACAGAAGCATCATCCTATTACCAAAGAAGCAGCCAAGCATCTTTATGACAAAGGCTTGATAGAAGGTCGTGCGCCTCATTACACTATATCATTAAAAGTAGCAAAACTGACTAAGCAAATAGGGCACTATACAAAAGAAACTAGTCTTGTGGAAACTAGTATTCAAAAACAATTACTTCAGTTGGCGCATAATGCAGGCAGTATGGGTTTTAAACGTAAAGACGTTTATGAAGGTCTCCAGCATGTATTCCCTTCCAGTCTAACACGTGACGAGAAATTGAGAAAGATTGGTCGCCTTTTGGGCACCATGGCTAAAGAAAATTTGATTTGCAAAACCGATAAGGGGAAAAAATGGAATATCACCGAAAAGGGCGAATCTGAACTTGGAGCATAAATCTGTTCGGCTATTTTCGGTCATTTTAAGTCATTCTTACGGTCGTTCTCGGCTATTTTCGGTCGTTTTAAGTCATTCTTACGGTCGTTCTCGGCTATTTTCGGTCGTTTTTGCAGTCGTTGCGGTCGTTCTTTACAAGTGATTCTTCAGATAAAATTGTAATGACATTTTATCTGAAGAGTCACTTGTTTATATTATCTGCCACGCCGTATCCGATACTTTGCAGGTCGCATCATCGCAGCCGATACTGCAATGCACCTGCGCCACCAATGATCATCGTCTACATCCTTGTCACGTCCCCAACCAGAGCCTGGCGAACCGACACCGCCACATGATTCTGCATAAGTCGTTGCCTCATGGATATAGTCAAGCGAAAGAAGCATGAATTACAAGAGCAACCAGAATTGATGCAAGTGAAACTTACTATACTTATCAAGAATAAAGTTACAGCAGATTCTGTAAATGACCCAATAAATGACCCAATAAATGGCCCAATAAACTTGACCGAGAGGCAGAAGATGATTTTGCGGATGTTCTCAGAAAAAAAGAAGCTGAGCAGAGAAAGGCTTTGAGAGAAAACTGGATTGTCGGATGCAACCGCCACATGATTCTGCATAAATGCCAAAAAGCCCTGGCTGCTTGCTTCCAAACAGCCATGGCTTTAATTTATATTAATCTGTTCAGGTCAATAAATTCCTGAATTGCGAGACCTGCGCAATCTGTCCATTCCAATCAGTTCCTGAATTGCAGGCCTGCGCCATTGGCGTCTATCACGATAGGCTTCTCACGGGAGACTTCCTCGGCGAGGATCTTCTTGGAGAGGTCGTTGAGGACAAGACGTTGGATTGCCCTCTTTACAGGACGGGCACCGAACTCCGGATCATAACCGGCATCTGCCAGATAGCGGATGGCGGCATCCGTCACGTTGAGCGTGAAGCCCTGCGGCTCAAGCATCTTCTTCACGGCGTTCATCTGCAGACTTACCACCTGTGCTATCTCGTCTTTGGTGAGAGGCAGGAACATGATGGTTTCGTCGATACGGTTGAGGAACTCCGGACGGATGGTCTTCTTCAGCATCTCCATCACCTTCTGCTTCGTTTCGCCGACGATGGCATCGTGGTTCTGCGGCGTAAGCTTCTCGAATTCCTGCTGTATGTACTGGCTTCCGAGGTTTGAGGTCATGATGATGATGGTGTTCTTGAAGTTCACGGTGCGGCCCTTGTTGTCGGTCAGACGTCCGTCGTCCAATACCTGAAGCAGGATGTTGAACACATCGGGGTGTGCCTTCTCGATTTCATCAAAGAGCACCACTGAATACGGCTTGCGCCTTACGGCCTCCGTGAGCTGTCCGCCCTCGTCGTATCCCACGTATCCTGGAGGCGCTCCGATAAGACGGGAGACGCTGAACTTTTCCTGATACTCACTCATGTCGATACGCGTCATCATCGTCTCGTCGTTGAAGAGGTATTCGGCAAGCGCCTTCGCAAGCTCCGTCTTTCCCACACCGGTTGTTCCGAGGAAGATGAATGATGCGATAGGACGCTTCGGGTCCTGCAATCCTGCACGGCTGCGGCGCACGGCATCGCTCACGGCATCGATAGCCTCATCCTGTCCGATTACCCTCTTGTGGAGTTCCTCTTCCAGATGGAGCAGCTTCTCGCGCTCGCTCTGCAGCATACGCGTCACTGGGATTCCCGTCCAACGGCTCACCACTTCGGCGATATCGTCGGCCGTCACCTCCTCGCGCACCATTGCCTCGGCGCCCTGCGTGTTCTTCAGCTGTTCCTGGATTCTCTTTATGTCGTCCTCCAGAGCCTTCAGCCGACTGTATCTGATCTCGGCCACACGCTCATAGTTGCCTTCCCTCTCAGCCCGCTCGGCTTCGAGTTTCAGGTTCTCCATCTGCTGCTTGTCCTCCTGAATCTTGTTCACGAGGGATTTCTCGCCTTCCCATTTAGCCCGATACTGCTTCTCCTGCTCCTTCAGGTCGGCGATATCCTTGTCGAGCTGTTCTATCTTCGGCTGGTCGTTCTCGCGCTTGATAGCCTCGCGCTCAATCTCGAGCTGCTTCAGCCTTCGCGTTATCTCGTCGAGTTCCTCCGGCACGGAGTCGCGCTCCATACGCAACTTTGCTGCAGCCTCGTCCATCAGGTCGATTGCCTTGTCCGGCAGGAAACGGTCGCTGATATACCTCTCGGAAAGTTTCACGGCGGCGATACAGGCATCGTCCTGTATACGCACCTTGTGGTGGTTCTCGTAGCGCTCCTTCAGTCCACGCAGGATTGAGATGGCGCTCAGCTCGTCCGGCTCGTCCACCATTACGGTCTGGAACCTACGCTCCAAAGCCTTGTCCTTCTCGAAGTATTTCTGGTATTCATTGAGCGTCGTCGCACCGATAGCCCTCAGTTCGCCTCTCGCCAGCGCCGGCTTCAGGATGTTTGCGGCATCCATTGCGCCCTCGCCGCCTCCGGCACCCACAAGGGTATGGATTTCATCGATGAAGAGTATAATCCTTCCGTCGCTCTTGGTCACTTCGTTGATGACGCTCTTCAGTCTCTCCTCAAACTCTCCCTTGTATTTCGCTCCAGCCACCAGTGCTCCCATATCGAGCGAATAGAGCTGCTTGTCCTTCAGGTTCTCCGGCACGTCGCCTCTGACGATACGCTCGGCGAGCCCCTCCACGATAGCCGTCTTACCCGTTCCCGGTTCACCTATTAATATAGGGTTGTTCTTCGTACGGCGCGACAGTATCTGAAGCACACGGCGGATTTCCTCGTCACGCCCTATCACCGGGTCGAGTTTTCCCTGACGGGCCTGCTCCACGAGGTTCTTGGCGTATTTGTCAAGACTCTGGTAGTTCTCGTCGCCGCTCTGGCTCTGCACCTTCTGTCCCTGGCGCAGCTCCTGTATGGCCTTGAGCATTCCGTTCTCCGTGCATCCGGCGTCCTTCAGTATGCGGCTTGCCGTGGAGTTCTCCGTGAGCAATGCCAGGAGTATCGGCTCCACGCTGACGAACTCATCGCCCATCTGCTGCGAACGCTCCACAGCCTTGTTCAGCACCGTGTTTGTATCGTTGGAGAGATACGGCTGTCCGCCCTGCACTCTCGGCAGATGCTGCAGTTCCTGACCCACGAGCATGTCTATCTGACCGGCGTTGACTCCGAGCTTCTGGAAAATGAAGTTCGCCACGTCCTTCGCCTTCAGCATTATGCCCTTCAGCAAGTGAACCGGCTCAATGGTCTGCTGACCGTTGGCCTGTGCGGTGTTGATTGCTTCCTGCACAACCTCCTGCGCTTTGATTGTAAATTTGTCGAATGTCATATTTTATCTCCTTTCTGTTTTTTCCGTTTTTTATGATTTACATGAACATGCAGACAAAGCTTATACCAACGCCCTATTCATGTCATTTTGTCAGAAACAAACGACAATTAGGCATATTTTGCAACCAAAACCATCAATCATCCCGTCATATCATGTCATTTCTCCACACACACCTTTACCGTCTTTCCTCCCCGGCGCAGGATATACATGCCCTTGGACAGCGGTGCGGTGCCCTCATATCTGCCCACTTTCATGCCGGTGGCCGTATATATCTCCGTCGTGCCGTCCGGCAATCTGCCTACGCCACTTATCCCCGACGGACTGGCGATGGAGAATGTCTCGCCGTTCATACAGCCCATTTCCTCCGGCAGGGGCTGCCAAATGCCGCTATCGTCCGTCGTATAGATCTTCAAGAGATAGGTCTTTCCTTCCTCCACTCCCTTGAGTTTCCATGCAAAATACACCAGCTTCGTGTTGTTCCTCGGCATACTCAGGTCCTGCGAAATGGAGTCAACCGGCACACAGCCATCGGCTTCGAAGACAAACGCCGCAATCTTCCGGTCTATCGGACAGTTGTAGTTGTTGACCGTAACCGCCACGCGGAACATATCCTTGCTCGCCACTTCCTTGTCATACACGTAGACTTCCTCCAGTCTCAGGTCTGCCACGGGATTCTTGATTTCAATATCAATGAGATTGCTCACGAGATAGTTCTTGCCACGATATATGAACAGCCCCATCTTATACACACCCGCAGTGAATCCTTCAGCAGAGGTGAAGTTGGGTTTCAGACTGATTATCGTGCTCTCCCCATAGTCCAGGCTCGGCTTAACGAACTCATCCTTATAGAGATGCACATTGCCATCCTTGTCGCAGAGTCCTACGTAAATCTTAGTACAGATGTCATACGCCGTGCAGGTTGCCTTCAGTTTCAGATTGAAGGGCTGGTCAGTGTATGCCTCAGGCGTTTTCTCACATTCTATATTCAACCTTTCCGAGAGTTTGGCTCCATACGGGAATTTTATCTTGCCCGACTCCACCGTCGCCAGGAAACTCCTTGTGCCAACATTGTATAACGACATGAAGGGCACCCACTCGTCCGTCTCAAGGTCCACTGCATACAGGGACACATAATAGTTGCCGTCGGCAGTGGGGAAATCCTTGAGATCCACCTCGAAGTTATTGATACCGGAGCCATTCGTAATGTCGAAAACCTCTTCCGACTTCAGATATGTGGCATTCCCTTCCATATCAATCACTTTCAGCCCTATCCTTACGCTTCTTTTCTCCTTTGCGGATATGACACTATAGAGTTCCACCATCAGTTTCATATTGTGGTCAGCCTCTCTGGGACTGAGATCACTTATCCCGTCTAACATGAAAGCCTGCAGAACATCTTCCTTCGGCTTGCTCTCATCCTCATAATAGAACTTCTTGGAGAAATCCTTCAACACCTTGAATCCCGAATCGTCGCGATACATTACGGCCACCGTGTATTCGCCGTTTGCAGCCGGAGCATCCAGTTCGCCGTAGATATCGACAGACCCGCCCTCAACCAGACTTACAGCCGAACCGTATACATAGGACAACACATTGTCCTCTCCGTCGAGTATGCCCAGATACAGCGTCTCGCCGTAATACATACCGAGGCAGCTTATCGTGGCGCTCACGCCGAGTTTCCCCTCTTTGTCTTTCAGATTCACCACATTGAAGTTGCTCAGCCTCACGTTGTCGGAATTGTCCGGAACGAGGAACCGCAGATTGCCGCCCTTCTTGTATGCCACAACCACCTGTCTCTTCTCCACTCCGTCATACTTTATCTTTATTCTCGCCCTTGATTTGCCATTCCATGCCGCTGGAGTCAGGATATACGCACCGTCGGTATCGGGGAATCCGTTCATGCCTACGGTGTATTCCTCCACCAGCCCCTCTTCATTCATCTCTTTCTTCTCTCCTCTCATCCGGTACATCCTGCCGTCGGGGGCCAGCATTTCCACCCCGAACTGCACCGGCATCGGCACGGAGCAGCTCACATCGAAGTGTCCCGTCATAGTCTGCTCGGAACCACATTCCAGCAGCGTCTCCTTACAGCCGAACGTGCCGTCACTGCTTATCCTTACGGTTCCCGACTGCTGCGTACCGGGGTCTGCCGACGTGTTCTCCTTACCGATTCCGATGATTACGGCCTGCGAGAAGTTGAACCCCGTCTCCGGATTTGTCGGGTTGAATGCGTCCGGCTTGTAATAGCCGTCGCAGTTGCCATACCATCCCCAGTTAATATGCAGGAATCCGTCCTTATATCCGTCGGCCACGAAGGAATGGCCTCCGCCCAGCGCAAAGCCCGAATACATCACGGGCCGTCCGGCTTCCAGCTCTTCATATATCGTCTGCATCCATTCCGAAGGCGTCATGTTGTCCGCGCGCGATACGTTTTCCACATACTTGTATCCGAAATTCCGCCGCAGCGCAATCATCCCGTTATACGGATACGCACCGCTCCCCGCCATCGAATACTTTGTCTTGCTGGCCTTGCCCAGATCGGCCATGAGCGTAGCCACGGCATCTATCGAAGCCTTCGAACTGCCAGCGTCATACGTATCCGTCATCTCATCCCACCTATAGGTATGGGCGGACAAATCGGTTCCGTCCACGAAGCCATAGCCCTTCTCCGGCCATCTGTTGTAGTAGAGAATCTGCGCCAATGCGGTGGAGAGGCATCCCGTAGGACAATAGTCGTCGCCCTCCTTCGGGCATTTCCTGTTAAACGGGTCAACCTGTCCCCACTTCGAAGTGAGCATCGGTTTGATCTCCAGCATCTGATTCTCGTCCGTATTCTGCTGCGGAGCGGCGGAAATACGCATACCGTTCCGGCGCAGATAGTCCATCTGGCGGTCATACTCCCCTATCCACCATCTCAGCGCCGGCGGAATGGAGTCGGCATCAAAACGTCCGCTCTCGGCATAGCCCAGCACCAGGTCGCCGCCCACGGCATCATCGGCGGCAACTATCACGTAGCCGCCTTTCTCGCCCACATTATATATATAGTGGTAATCATTCCTCGCCGCGAGCTTCATGTTTGCCGCCTTTCCCTGAACCGAGCGCGCAGAGACGGAGAATCTGTTGGCTACAAAACCGAGTGCCGCTTCGCGTGCCTGCCTTTCGGATATATGGTCTGCCATCGCCAGCATCGGTGCAACGAGCAGAAAAAGCATGATTGAAGTCTTTTTCATAATAATTGGTATTATAATGTTATACGTCTTACTCTATATACGCCACAAATGTAACAAAAACTACATTATCACGAACATTTTTCTCGATTTTCTTCCCTGTAATGCAATTATAAAAGGATGCAAGTCTATAATAGTAGACGAGTAGACAAGGTACGAGTTGCCCCATCTTCAATAGGCAGGGCGCGAATAAAGCAGCTGTTTACCGGCAGTATAGCTATGGTATACTGTCAGTGTAGCTATGTTGCACTGTTGGTACAGCTATGCTGCACCTTTGGTACCAGAATGCTACACTTCTCTGGTACCGTTTTTTCTTTTTATTTACTTAATAGCTTCTCCACTTGCCTACCGGCTTATTGACAGCATGTCGAAGGCAGACGGAACTTGAACAAGCCTGTTTCTCTCTATGCATTTAGTCCCTATCGGTCATCAGAATGTTCATTGTGTCGGCTTATTACTGCCTGCCGTCAGGCAGTATTCAAAAAAAATAGAGGCAGACAATGCCCGCCGGCCTGCCCACCTCTATACGATGATGTATTAACTTTTTACCTTTTACTTCTTGATAAGCTTCTTGGTCTGGTTCGTTGCGTTGTCCTTGATGATGTAGGTACCGTTGGCAACCTTGGCAACTGCGTTCTTGCCCTTGGCGATGAGCGCACCGTCGAGAGAGTAGATGCTCACGTCGCTGTCGGCAGAGAATGCCACGCCGCTGATTGCTGAGACCGGAACCGCCTCAAGCGGAACGTCGATTACCATATCTTCCTCAGACGAGATGCCTGTCTGCATGTAGTCGTAGTACTTGTCGGCCGTCACCGTCATCTTGTAAACCTTTGAAGGCTGCAGGATGTCGATGCTGTATTTGCCGTCGGCAGCGGTTGTCGTGGCGTAAACCACGTCGTCGCTTACCATCGATACCGTGGCGTTCCCGACAGGAGTCTTGTATTCCTTGTTCGTCACTGTTCCGGAGATGTTGTACTTGAACTCAGCTGTGAGATACAATACTGTGGTGTTGTATACCCTCGACCAGTCCTTCTCCTCCACCTGGTTGTCGGACGAGCGGAAGAATGTGGTCCTGATCTCGTTGTTGTCCACCACGTAGTTGATGGATGTGGAACCGTTGCTCAGCACGTCTCCGCGACCGGCTATCCTGATGTTCTCGCCAGTATATACGAATCCTTCCGGGATGTCGACGGTGAAGAGAGTTGCCGGCTCGGTAGGACTGCCCACCTGTATGCCGTCGGCAAACTTGATTTCATCGTCAAAGATGAGCTGCATCTTCGTGGTGTCGCCCAATGCCACGCCATTCTCATTGCTGTCAGCTGTATTCTCAATCCATAGCTTAGCCTTGAGGTCGATGCCACCAGGAGTCCATCCGCGGTATTCTATGCGGGTGATCTTCATTCCCTTCTTCATCTTGAGCATCTTTGCAGGATAGATGGCCTGAGTCTCGCTGTGCTTCCAGTATGGGTTCAACGGAGCGTCCTTCGCATCGCTAAGGGCGTCGCCCACCTGCTTCTTGATTATCGAGAGCTCTTCACCTACAGTCACTTCAACTTCGTCTCCGCTTGTCACCTTCTCGCCTTCGGTCAGCTCGGCAGTAATCTTGTCCGTGCCCGCCTCGTGTGGTGTATAGCTGAGCAGCAGAGTAGCCTTGTCGCCTGCGGCGATGTCCACGGTCTTGGCGGTGGCTATTTCCTGGCCGTTTCTCTTCAGCTTCAATGTGTAGTCGGCTGCCTTCTTGTCGGCAGTGGTATAGTTGAACACGTCAACGCTCATCTGGTATTCGTAGTTCACCATGCCCTCCTTCGGAGCGATGGCGTTGGCCACAATCAGGTTCTTCGCCTCTGTCATGGCGATGTTGAGAGAAGTTTCCTTGTCGGCGCTTACGGCCACGGAATCCATTGGCTCGAGATAATAGCCCAATTTCCATGCGCTCACGCTGTACTTGCGGTCATACTTGAATATCGTCATGTCATACTTGCCCTCGGCGTCGGTTGTGGCGTAGTATTCCACTCCGTCGTTCGATAGTATCACCTCGGCGTCTTTCAGTGCGGCGCCCGTAGCCTTGTCGGTCACCTTTCCGCTCAGTTTGTGAGGATCCACGGCGTAGCAGAAGTATGCCACCGGCAGCTTGATGAATTCGTTCTTTACCGTACCCCATTCGTTATAGCTGTGCTTTGCCTGGTCGGTGATACTTCCGTCAAACTCGAAGTTCACGCTCTTGTATGTGTCTGCCTTATGTACGAACAGCAGGTGCATTCCCTTTCCGTCGTAGACGATAGGCTCGGCGAAGTTGAGCTCGAGCTGTACTACCGGTTCGTCGGCTTTTCCGCCCTGCTCGAAGTGCACGGCATTGTCGAATATCTTTGTCATGCTCGTTGAGTCAGCATCCACCTTGTTTTCCTCAAACTTGGTCTGGTCGGTGCTGTTCATGTATACTCTGACGCTGGCATCGAGGCTTCCGTAGCCTACGAAGCCGCGGAACAGCATCTTGGTTATCTTGGTGCCCACCGGCAGGTTTATGTCTGAAGGCTTGTAGATTATTTCGGTCTGGCTTTCCTTCTCATAGGTGTAAACCGGTCCGTCGGTATAAGATGTGCTGGTTCTGTTGCCCACGGCTTTCTCGCTCACTGAGGTTTCCTCGGAGATTGTGATTTCGGTCGGGGCAGACACTACCACGTAGTCACCGGCGTCGAACTTGAATGTCACGATGTGCTTGCCCGTAGTGTGAGGGATGAATTGTGCGGTGAGTTCCACTTCCTTGTTCTGCGGAAGCTTCACGCTCTCGATGCTGGCGGCGAGAATGTCGTCAACATAGAGTCCGAGGGTGTATTCCTCCGGCTCCTCGGCGTCGTCTCTCATGCTCATGATGTTTGCATGTGCGGTGATTGGGGTGTTCACGGTGCCCACGTCATTCATGCTTGTGGATGTGAAGAATACGTCGTGGTCAACGGCGGTCTTCTGGAATCCGTAGATGTTGTCCACGTATACGCTCTTGCCGTCGAATGCTATGTATACCTTTCCGGCAGGGATGTTGTCAAGGGTAAACTCCTTGTATCCGTAATAGTTGCTCCAATAGCCCTCTACCACGACTTCGTCAGACAGTTTGTCGGCGTCGTTCTCGGCTGTTGTGGAGATGCTGCGCACGGCTGTCCAGTTCCTTCTGTCGGTAGAGTAAAGGATGTCGAGTGTGGATTTGTCGTCCTTTTTAGCAGCGATGAAGCGCATGGTCTCGCCAGCCTTGACCTCAAGCAGCGGAGTGACGAGTCTCTTGGGTTCGTCACTGTATGATGTGGCGTAGCCTGCCTTGGTGTTGCCTATCATGTTTATGTCCTTAGGGTTTGAATCGGTACTCCAGTCGTTGTAGCAGTCGTTGGGGACGCCGTCCTCAAAGTCTACGAAGTATGTGAATTCGTCGGCTGTCTCGCCCTTCACGGCGAAGGTCAGGTTGCCGGCGTTTGACTTGAGCACGAGTTCTCCGCCCTTCTTACCCACCGTGCCGGCGGTCATGGTCATGATTACCTGTGCCGTATCATGTGGAGCCACGGTGAAGGCGGCTGCCTTGTTCAATACGTAGCCTTCCGGTGCGGTGAGTTCTGTTATGTTGAGGTCGGCACCGCCGTCGTTCTTCAATACGAATGTGCCTGTCGCCTCCTTCTTGTTGATGCCGAAGTCAAGCACCGCACCGCTTTCGTATTCCTTCTTCTGGTCGGAATTCATGAAGGCGATGGTCGGCACGTGTGGCGTGATCTTGAACTTCAGTCCGTCTACGGAACTGCCGCCGAGATTCTCGCGTATCTTATATTGATATTCAAGAGGGAACTTGTTCACGTCCATTTCGGCGGAGATATCGATATCGGCAGACAGTTCGCCAGCCGCCAGGTCCTGCGGAATGGCTACGGTAGCCATCACGCTGTCATTGAGAGTTGCGTTGATGAGGGAGATGGAGAAGTTCTCCGTGTCCTTCGGGATGTCCACATTACCGGTGTTTCTCACGTTCACCTTGAATGCCACATTGAACTTGCCGTTCTCGTCGGCGTCCTGGTTCTCCGGCATATTGCTCGTTACGGAAGACACCTTTATCTCGGTCTTCTGGTCGATTTCGGCGCTTGCAGCGGAGAAGTTGTCGATATATACATTGTTTCCCAAAATACCGATACGGCTACCGTCGGGCTGCTGCGGGATGTTCACCTGCACGTAGGTTGCTGCGTTCAGCGTAGGCACGGTCACGTTAATCATCGTACCCGCCTTGAGCTTGCCGTTTTCCTCGACGATGGTGTAGAATTTGATGTAGCTGGAACCGACGTGCTTCTTTACCCAGATGCTCGACGTTCCGGTTATCGCCGGCGTAACGAGCATGTCCTTACAGGTCTTGTATTCCGGCTCGTCATCGTAGTCGTAGATTTCCAGTTCCTGCGATCCGATGTAGAGAGCGCCACTGTCGTCGATTCCCGTAGCGGCTTCCCATTTATACTTCACATATTCCACCTCACCATAGGCTGCGTAATAATCAACGATGTGACCCCAACCAACGGGAGCGAAATTGTGGTCTGCCGTCTCCAGAGGGTCATCAAAATCCAAGGAGTATGGGCTAACTGTTTTTGCACCTGCCGTATAGCTTACAAGCGACAGGAGAAACAGGCTGAGAAAAAAATACACTTTTTTCATAAGCAACCATTTTTTAGTTATTATTAGATATTATTGTCGATAACTATTTAAATCTCTGCAAATATATTACTTTTTTTTAGTATCATGCAAATAATACTTGCGAAATGTATAAAAATACCCAAAGAAAGGACGAAATGCAGGGATTTAAAGTAAAAAATCAGGCGTTTTTATGTCGGGTACATTAATTTTATGTATATTTGCTGCCGAATAAGACAATTAACTATCAAATGATGTAAGATTATGGTAAAACACATCTATGCAAAATTAGTATCCCTGATTCTCCTGATGTTGCCATTGCAGCTCATTGCGCAGACCAACATCAGCGGCAATATGCCGTTGCAGGAAAGGCAGCTGACGGGAATCGAGAGGCTGAAGGCGAAAATCGGTGACCCGAAGGCCAATGACCTCGGAATACCGCAGCCGATGAAAGTGATGAAGAAGTCGCCCATCCATCAGATGCCCGACAGACTAAGGCGCAAGCCGGCTCTGCAGGAAAACACGATGATGAAGGCCGGCGCACGCCCGCTGACCCTATGGGGAAGCCTTGTGTATGCCGACTCATGGGACGACATCTACGACGAGGGCGGAACCGTGCCATACGGCTTCTACTCATTCAAGGCCACTCAGTCCATCACCCCTTCAATCCTTTCGGACGTTGACGGATATCTATATATAAACGGTGGAGGAACAGTATACGACAACACGTTCCACGGAGTGAGCTACGAGACGTCGGCATGGTTCGGCACTACCGTATACTATGTGGCGTATGACACCAAGACATGGGAGCAGAAGGCCCTGGAGACGCTCGCGGACATGTCGCTCGTATCCACTGCCGTGACACACGACCCCGTGAGCGGAAAGAACTACGCCATCTGCTACGATTTCAACGACCAGGGACAGGCCGTATCGCGCAAGCTCTCGACCATAGACTATGAGAGTCTGACGAGAAAGGACATCGGAACACTCCAGAACAGCTATCTCGCCATGGCGTGCAGTCCGCAGGGAGAGCTCTTCGCCATAAAGAACGACGGCGGACTTTACCGTATAGACAAGGCGAAAGCCACCGAGACACTCGTAGGACCGACGGGAGTCACCCCAACGACAAACCTGCAGAGCGCAGCCTTCGACCCCAAGAGCGGCAAGATGTATTGGGCGGCAATGGTTTCATCGTCGGGCTTCTCTTATTCGGAACTCATCGAGGTGAATACCGAGACAGGAACAGGAACAGAGGTTGGTTCGTTCGCCGACAACGAGGAATTCACCGCACTCTATATTCCGGAGCCCGAGGCTGAAGACGGGGCACCGGCGCGCATCAACGACCTCAACCTTATCTTCGCAGCCGAGGCTACAACAGGAAAGGCAGTGTTCACACTGCCAAAGAGAACCTTCGCCGGCGACAAGCTGACGGGCGAACTGGACTACACCCTGCTCGTGAACGGCACGCAGGTGGCAACGGGCAAGGGAGAGGTTGCCACGCCGGTCAGCGTGGACCTCACCGTAGACCCGGGCATGACCACCGTTACGGTGTATACCACGAACAGCGTGGGCAAGAGTCCCGAGGCACAGGTGAAGGCATATATCGGACCGGACACTCCGCAGCCGCCGACCGACGTGAAGCTCGCCTACGACGAAACGACACAGAAGGCAACGCTGACATGGACGGCGCCCACCCTGGGCGTGAACGCCGGACAGCTGAAGCCGGAGAACATATCACATAAGGTGGTGAGATACCCCGATATGAGCGTTGTGGCAGACAAGGTGAAGGGGACAAGCCTCACCGTGGACCTGCCGTCTGACCAGCCGCTCGCAGCCTACACCTACGCCGTGTTTGCATACAACGGCGACATGATGGGTAAGGGACGCATATCCAACAAGGTGGTAGTGGGCAATCCGATGGAGGCTCCATACTCACAGGATTTCTCCACCGCACAGAAGTTTGACATCTGCGAGGTGGTGAATGTGAATGCTGATCCAAACACATGGAAAAGGGAAGGAAAATACGCCAAGTACGTATACAACTTCTACAACAAGGCCGACGACTGGCTCCTCACGCCGCCGGTGAAGCTCAAGGGCGGACAGGACTACACCTTCTCCATCACGGCAAAGAAGGGAATCGAAAAATACCGCGAGAAGATAATGCTCGGATACGGCGAGAGCACCGACGTCACGACATTCAAGTCGATGTCCGACTCCATCCACATCACATCGATGGAGGACTCGCTCATAACACGCACCGTAAAGATTGAACATGACGGCGTATACCGCTTCGGCGTGCATGCCGTGAGCGATGCCAACATGTTCTGCATATACATCGGAAGCATCGGCATCGACCAGGTGATGGACGAAACGGCTCCCGAGGCTGTGACCGACCTCGTGGTGAAGGCCGCCAACGAAGGCGAACTGAAGGCGAGAATCAGCTTCAAGTGCCCGACGAAGAGAGTGAACGGACAGGCGCTCACGGCGATAAAGAAAGCCGTGGTGAAGCGAGACGGAACACTCATCGCCACCATCGACAACCCAGCCCCGGGCAGCGCACAGTCGGTAGTGGACAAGACCTGTCCGAACGGAACGAACACCTACGTGGTGACCGTATTTGACGAGAACGGCTACGGCAAGCTCGCCGAGGCTTCTGCTTTCGTGGGTGAGGATGTGCCCGACAAGCCTACCGACTTCAAGATTGCCGACAAGATAACCAAGGTGACCGGCAGTTGGAAGGCACCGCTCGCAGGAGCAAACGGCGAATACATGAATCCGGACAAGCTCACCTATAATATATATACGGTGAATGACGGCTATCTGAATTACTATCTGAAAGGTCTCACATCCACATCCGTCACATTCGACGACGTAGACCCGTCGGCCGGCGAACCGTCGCTGCTCTATTATTACATCGGCGCGATCTCCGCCGGCGGCGAGAGCACTCCGGTGCCGTCAAACCTCATGGTGAAGGGCGCACCGGTGGCAATGCCGTTCATGGAGTCATTCCCTAATGCAGAACTGGAATCGGTGTATCTCTGGACAGAGCGCAACGGCGAAAACGGCGTGAGCCTCGCCAGCGACCTCTCCGCCGACCAGGACAACGGCTGTCTCTATTTCGCTCCCAAGGCGAAGGGTGACTACGCATGGGTGAACCTGCCTAAGATTTCCCTCGCCGGAACCACAAGACCAGTATTCATGTTCCATTACCTCTGTCTGCCGGGCTACAACCTGCAGATTGATGCCGCAGTGGACAAGGCTCCGCAGGCGGTGGACCAGGTGATGCAGAGCGTAAACTTCAAGACTGACAATGTGAGCAAGGGATGGCAGAGGATGACGATAGACCTATCGCAGTTCAAGAACGAGGAATACGTGGTTCCGAAGATAAAGCTGACGAGCAGCGAACTCGAGATGCCGCTCGTATTGGATGCCATCAAGGTGATTGACCAGAAGGACTACGACCTCACTGCCAAGCTCATCGCTCCGGAAACCGTCACGGCGGGTGCCGACAACACGGTAGACGTGTTCGTGGACAACATCGGCGCAAACAATGCGGAGAAGTTCACGGTGAAGCTCTACGACGGGAAGACGCTCGTGGACACCAAGTCTAACCTCGTGCTCAATGCCGGAATGAGCGGCATCGTGCGCTTCTCATGGAAAGCCAACATGGCATCGGAGACCGCCGAACTCAAGGGTGAAGTGGTATTCGACAAGGACGGCAACCAGGCAGACAACACAGCCGTGAAGACCATCACGGTGGAGCCGGTGGACGGAACTCCGGTGAACGACCTTGCGGCAGTGGCCGTTGAGGGCGAGGGCGTGAAACTCTCATGGACAGCCCCAGAGGAAATTGCCGACGGTGCACCTGTGACCGAAAGCTTCGAGAAATACGATCCGTTCACATACCAGGCTCTCTCGCCATGGACTCTCTACGACGGCGACAAGGCACAGACTTACGGATTCGGCGGCGGAGCGACATTCCCCAACAACGGACAGCCGTTCGCATACATCGTGTTCAACCCGACGGCAACCGACTGGGATGCCGAAGCACAGCAGGCTGACATGCTCGCACCACACACCGGAAAACAGTATCTCGCAAGCTTCAGCGCATACCAGAAGGCGAACGACGACTGGCTGATTTCGCCTGAGCTGCCGGGAACGGCACAGACCATCTCGTTCTGGGTGAAGACAGAATCGAGCAACTACGGAATGGAGAACTATGAGGTGCTCTACTCATCGACCGACAAGGACATCAAGTCGTTCCAGCGCATAGGCGACGTGAGGGAGGCTCCGCAGGCACAATGGACTGAGGTCAGCGTAGACCTGCCCGAAGGCGCTAAGTATTTCGCCATCCGCTGCGTGTCAAACGACAAGTTCATGTTCATGCTCGACGACATCACGTATATCGGCGTGAAGAACTACGACGCCACACCGCTTGCCTACAACATATACCGCGACGACAAGTTCGTGGCAAAGGTTGACGCCTCGAAGACCAGCTACACCGACATCGAGCAGATTCCGGTGGCTGAGCATACATACTTCGTCACGGTGGTCTACAGCCACGGCGAATCGGCGGCATCCAACAAGGTGACGCTCATGTCGACGGACATCAACGGAGTGCAGATAGCAAGCGGACTGGAGAATGCCGACATCAAGGTATACACCGTGGACGGCAAGTTCGTGGCCGAGGGCAAGGGCGTGTTCAGCATTCTGCCAACCGGACAGCAGTATGTCATCAAGGACAAGGCTACCGGCAACGTGGTGAATATCAAGAAATAGTATTCCAACAAGCAGGAAGACCGACCTCATCATCGCATAAAGATTGACTCACAATATCAGAAAGGATATTTCGGAATATCTTCAAGCTAAATGAAAAGGTTCATCCGGCGGACGGGCTGAGATGCAAGAGAGCATCGACGCACCGTTTGCCGGATGTTTTTTGCCTGTTTTTAATTCGCAACAGCTCGCTATTACTCATTAAAAGCCAGACAAAATCCACTCTTCCAAAAGACAAAATCCAAGTACCCCTAATGATTGATCTGGGTTAAAGCCTGCCCTCCATCAATCACCATACAATAAAAGCAATACTTTTATTCCATGAAGCATTTTGCACTCCACGATTGGCAAAATGCAATGATTGGAGGAAAATATCACGACATAAAGAATAAAAAAGGCAAAAAACTACATACATATTGGAAAAATTCTTATATTTGTCGGCGAAAAGCACTGTTTACTTTAATAATTTTCTGCGTATGATGAAGAAATGTAGACTTTTGACATCCGCATTGCTCACCTTATTATTTATAATAGGAACGGGGTCGGCATACGGACAGACCTATTTGGTCAACGAAGGGTTTGAGGGGGAGACCTTCCCTCCAGACGGGTGGACAACAATCGACAACGACGGCGACGGACATTGCTGGACGGTGGCAGGAAAGGGCAAGGCGACTCTTTCCGGAGAGAAAATCGCCATCTCATACACCGTGAATCCAGAGAACAACAGTCCGTACGGCGCACAGGACAACTACCTGGTGACGCCGAAGATAAGCGTGACGAACGCCGCCTTCAAGCTGTCGTTCAAGTATTGCGCCGAGGACAACGAGGCCGTGGAGAAGCTGCAGGTGCTCGTTTCCGAGACGGGAACGTCGACTGCCGACTTCAAGGTTGTGAAAGACATCACCGTGGATAACGGCTACGACGGCGTAACGCTGCAGTCCACCGAACTATCGCTCACCGAATATGCCGGCAAGGAGATATACATCGCCTTCCGCCACACGGGCAACGACACCTACGCCCTGGGCATAGACGACGTGAAGGTAATGAACATGAAGGGACCGAAGGCCGTTTCAGGCATGAGCGTCACTCCTGGTGCTGAGGGCGCACTCTCGGCTGCTCTGGCATGGACGAACCCAGCCAAGAACGGCGCCGGCGAGACCATCACCGAAGGGCTCGCCGTGGGCATTTACCGCGACGCACATCTCATACAGACCATCAGCGAAGGACTCACCCCGGGCGAGAAATCGACATACACCGACAACAGCGTGACCACGGGTACCCACAAATACTCCATCATCGCCAAGACGGCCGAAGGACAGTCGCTGCCCGTATCCAAGACGGCATACATCGGCGAGGACATCCCCGAGGCAATCGCCACCGTGAAGATAACCTATGCCGACGGGAAGAACACAATAAAGTGGGAAGCACCGAAGAAGGGTGCCAACAAGGGATACATCAACCCGACGAACATCACTTACAAGATTTCGCGCAACACCGCCGACGGCGAGGTATTGCTCGCCGAGAACCTCTCTGCACTGGAATACGAGGACACTCCGGAAAGAGGAGTGCTCATATCATACAACATCACCCCGAAGAATGCCGTCGGCACGGGAGCCACCACCAAGAGCGGTGAAGCCATAGCATACGACGCTTCGCTGACCGACGTGAACGTGGCACCGAACGCCTGCATGAACAACGGCAATCCGAAGCTTCCGCTTGACGTCACCTCCAAGGTGGCCGTGAGCCAGAGCATCTTCCTCGCATCCGACTTCAAGTTTGCCTACGGAAACATCAGCGACATCGTGTTGAAGAACTCCTTCAGGAGCGAAAAGCTGGAGAAGGACGTGAAGATTTGGCTGGTGGAGACCGAGAAGGAAGACCTCTCGGAGAACTGGATTCCGGCAACCGACATGACGCTTGTATATGACGGGAAGATAACATTCCTGCAGGGCGACAACGATATCCCGCTGCATCTCGCCACACCGTTCCAATATAAGGGCAAGAACCTCGTGATGCTCGCAATGATGCAGCCAAGCATAGGTTCGGGCACGTATTTCGACCGCTTCTACGTGGAGGTACTGCAGGGCAACGCCGTAAGGTCGCGCCTCACCACATCATACAGCTCCGACTTCGACATCGCAACGCTCGCTCCTACCATGGGCGACAAGCTGACCGCCCTGCCGTCCGTGCGCTTCATCCTCAAGGCGAAGGGCGTGGCAACAGTAGGCGGAACCGTGACAAACAAGACCACGGGAGCCAAGGTGAAGGGTGCAAGGATAGAGATTCCGGCCCTCAACATCACTACTGTCACCGACGAGAACGGACAGTACAGTCTCGGACTCGTGAAGACGGGCTCTTATGAGGTGAAGGTATCGGCAGTGGGATACGTGGACTACACCGCTACACTCGCCGTTGCCGACGAAGGGAAGCAGACGGAAAACTTCCAGCTCACCGAGATGGCAACCGTAAGCATCTCCGGAAAGGTTTCCCTGGAGGGAGTGGACAAGGCGAAGGATGTGACGGTGAGCGCTTCGGGCTACAGCGAGAACACCGCCTCCACCGATGCTGACGGCAACTACACCATCACCCTGTATGAGGGCAAGGACTATACGCTCACAGCCTCCTATCCGCTCTTCGACAACAGCCGGATAGAGATAACGGCAGCTGCCGCCAAGGGCGATGCCGACTTCACGCTACAGCGCAGTCTCATCCCGCCGTTCGATCTCGCGGCCAAATTGGGCGACGACGGCAAGACGATGCTCCTCTCATGGCAGGCTCCGGAGGCAAGGACAGGCGAAAGGCTCTGGACCGTGTTGGGCAATTCGATGGAAAACGACGGCACAAGTTTGGAATACTACTCAAAGGATGACTTCTACGTGGCGCACGCCTTCACGGCAGAAGACCTCACGGAAGCCACGATGCCGGGCATGAGCTTCACAAAGATGAAAGCTTATCTCAAGGGCACGACGGGCAACTTCTATGCTGAGATACTGCGCGGCACGCGCAAAAGCCACACCACGATATTCTCGAAGGAGATTACCGACAAGGTGACCGCCGAGGGCGGATGGGCAGAAGTGGACTTCAGCGACACTCCGGTGGAGATACGCAAGGGCGAGGACTATCTCGTGGCAATCCACGTGGTGGGATCCTCGGATGCAGCCATAGGCCACGGACCGGCAAAGTCGTCAATCGAAGGCAAGAACAACGTGAAGTGGAGCGACGTGTCATACTCGTATAACGGCTACTACGCATGGAACATCTCGGCATACGTAGACATCCCGGGCTGTACCGACGGCACATACGGGAAACCTGCCGTGCAGCTGCCGGCATACACCTACAGCATATACCGCAAGGAGACTCCGGGCACCAAGGAAGCGGAACTGATAGAGAAGGACATTCCTGCCGGAACGCTCAGCTACACCGACAGCAAGTGGAAATTCACCGAGTCGGGCAAGTACCAGTATCTCATCAAGGCCGTCTACGCCCCCGAGAAGGAGTCTATGGCAGCTCTGTCGGACACCGTGACAAGGGCGGTCAACTATGACGCTGGCGTCGTGGCAATCCTCTCGCCGGTGAAGGCAATCGACGAGCAGACGACAGTCAGCGTGCGCGTGAGCATCAAGAACTACGGCGAAATGCCGCTTACATCCGTTCCGGTATGCGTGAAGATAGACGAGAAGACCACTCTCAACACCACCTTCACGGGCAATATCCAGAAGGGCGAGACAGCCGAAGTGGAATTAGGCACCGCCACCCTGAAGCCCGACACCTATTATAATATAGATGCATACACCATGCTCGAAGGCGACGGGATGGTCGACAACGACGCTGCATCCATGTATCTGCCTAATGTCAAGGACGTGTATCTCCATGCCTTCCGCTGGGACGCATACGGCGACGCCGGTCTCTTCAACATCCATTCCAACGTGCCAGAAGCTGCGGAATACGTGAAGGAGATAACGCCGAACAACTATCTCATCAACGCTGCAGAATATCTCAACGGCAGAATCTACGGATTCACGGCGACATACAACAACGTGCCGGGCGAATTCGTGGAGCTTGACCCGGCAACATGGGCACCGCTGAAAGCCGTAGCCACCACGACATACGTGATGGACATGGCATACGACTATGCCTCATCGAAGATGTATGCCCTCGGAATAATGGACGGCGGAGTGTGCCTGCTCACCGTGGATCTCACCGACGGCACCTGCGACAAGCTGTTCCCGATGGAGAAACCATACCACGCCCTTGCATGCAGCACCGAGGGAACACTCTACGGCATCGCCGAGGACGGCAACCTCTACACCATCGACAAGCTGACGGGTGCCGAAACAGTGGTGGGCAACACCGGCGTGAAGGACATCCTGTATCTGCAGACCATGGCTTACGACCACAATACGGGACGTATGTTCTGGGTACACGACGGCAAGGAGACTGCCGGAGAACTCTACGAGATAACCCCTGCCACAGGCGAGACACGACTAATGGGCACCGTGATGTTCGAAGAATACCCTTCGTGCATGATCGGTATGTACGTACCGTATGAGCACAAGACCAGCGCCTTAACGGCCATCACGGGCGACGGCGGCAACCGTCTGCAGGCACGCTTCAATGCGGCAGGCAACGTGGAAGTGACCCTTCCTCTCGCCCAGGGCGAAACGGCAGCGGTAAGCATCACCACCATGTCCGGCTCACTCGTGGCTACAGCCTCAGCATCCGCCCCGCGCACCCTCATCCCAGTATCCCTCCCGTCGGGAGTATACATCGTGAAGGCTGTCCTCACCGACGGCACACGCCTCGCGGTGAAGATACAGAAGTAAGGAAAACAAAGATATAATGTAAAAGAAAATTAAAAACAGAAAGTATTTGGCGTAAAGAATTTGAAAATCGGGAAAATATTCATACCTTTGCAGCCGCTTTAAGCAAAAACAATAATAAATTTAACAAAACAAAACAATGTATTTAGATCAAGCTAAAAAACAAGAGATCTTTGGACAGTACGGAAAGTCTAACTCTGATACTGGTTCAGCTGAGAGCCAGATAGCATTGTT
>USSF01000038.1 GCA_900557405.1 uncultured Prevotella sp. | reverse complement strand
TCGAAAAAACGGTACCAAAGGAGTGAAGCTATCTGATACCAAAGGTGCAGCATAGCTATACCAACAGTGCAGCCCCCTTGCACCAAAAGTGCAGCATAGCTATACTGATTCCTTTGACATCAATCCTGTGACAAGCAGGATGCTTCCATCCGGGGAATGAGTAGGTGGGAGTAAAACAAATACACGTCTTCTAAGAAACAAAAATCAGTGTTCGTTTGCATGTTAAGGGAAAAAGCTGTAACTTAGCGGTGGAAAAACATTGTAGAGTTATGGAAAATATCAGAAAATATCCGATAGGAATACAGACGTTTCAGACCATTATTGAGGGCGGATATATTTATGTGGACAAAACGAAATATATTGCAGACTTCAGGAAACAAGGGCTGAAATATGTTTTTCTGAGTCGTCCGCGACGGTTCGGCAAGTCTCTTTTCGCCTCAACTCTTCATGCCTATTATGAGGGGCGGAAGGAACTTTTTGACGGTCTTGAGATAAGTGGATATGAGGAGAAATGGCGTAAGCATCCCGTGCTGCATTTCGATATGAGCGGGGCGAAGCATTTTGACGGTGCAAGGCTTGAGGGGTATCTCGATTGGTTGTTGCAGCCATACGAGGAGGCTTATGGCTGTACGGCTGCCGGCAAGGATCTCAACGTGCGTCTTGCCGACGTGGTGAAGAGAGCTTATGAGGATACGGGAGAGAAGGTGGTTGTTATCATAGATGAATATGATGCTCCGCTTCTTGATGTGGTTCATGAAGAGCAGAACCTGCGTAATCTCCGTTTCGTTATGCAGAATTTCTACAGTCCGCTGAAGATGCTCGACCCTTATTTGGAGTTCGTGTTCATAGCCGGCATTACCAAGTTCTCGCAGTTGAGTGTTTTCAGCGAGCTCAACAACCTGTATGATATTTCCATGCTTGACCGCTATTCTGCAATTTGCGGTATCAGCAAGTCGGAACTGATTTCGTATATGCGGCTTGATGTGGACTTGTTTGCCAAAGTGCTCGGCATCAGTTCCGGCGAGATGGTTCAGAGGCTTGCCGACTATTATGACGGCTATCATTTCAGCGAGAAGTCAGAGGATGTGTTCAATCCCTTCAGCCTTATCCTTGCCATGGCAAACCACAGACTCGGGAATTATTGGTTCGGGACGGGCACGCCGTCGTATATAATAAATGTGATGAAGAAATTCCACACGGGACTTAGGGATATAGAGCGCAAATCGGCCGGAGTTTCTGATTTCGATGTTTCTCCGGAGCAGATGGTTTCCGCTTTGCCTTTGCTTTATCAGAGTGGGTATCTCACTATAAAGACGTTCAATCCGCTTACGCAGAGATACGTGCTCGACTATCCAAACCATGAGGTGCGTATAGGAATGCTGCAGACGCTTGCGCCCAATTACCTATCGCCAAGACCGATGGACAATAGTTCGTTTGTGGGCGACTTCCTTGAGATGCTTTGTGATGGCAGGTATAATGAAGCGCTTGGACTGTTGCGCGCTTTTCTGGCAGGTATCAGCAACCGTCTGTCAAACAAGTCGGAACGTGATGTGCAGACCGTTTTTTATCTCATCTTCAGTTTGCTGGGAGCATACGTGCGGGTGGAGGAAGATAGTGCCGTCGGGCGTGCGGATATGGTTGTCCATCTTCCGGATGCCGTGTGCGTGTTCGAACTGAAGTTTGACGGGTCGGCGGAGGAAGCAATCAGACAGATTGATGACAAGGGATACCTCGTTCCTTATTCCGCCGAAAGCAAGCGGCTTGTGAAGATAGGCGTAAACTACAGCAGCGAGAAACGGACGATAGACGAATGGATTGTCAGGGAAGGCGAATAGCTTATGGATTGACAAGATAGAAAAAACAAATAGAAAAGGTAATTTCTGACATGTGCGGCATTGGATGATTTATTGTTATCCAATGACTTGCTATATTTGAAGAATATTTGAAATCCGGATGCCCGAAATCAGCGCTTCGTTTGTAATTTAGATAAACGACAAGATGAAATCGGAATAGTTCAACCATATATTATTGCCGGTGCGCAGCGGATTGAAACTGTATGCGCAGAAGGTCACGTAAATCTCAGACAGGCAGGGCTTTCCTGCCGGAAGAGAGCGGGTGAGAGAGTGTGAGGGCAAAAAACTTGCCCTCACACTTGCCCTCACACTTGAAACCCCGATAAACAGGGCGTTTGAGCCATAAGTGTGAGGGTGTGAGGGTAAAAAATAAAAAAAAATTTTTTTTCTTTTGAAACAAAAAAATCCATCTTTGAAAAATATTTGAAGTCCGGATGTCCGAAATCCGCGCTTCGTTCGTAATATAGATAAACGACAAGATGAAACCGGAAGAGTTCAACCATATATTATCGCCGATGCGCAGCGGACTGAAACTGTATGCGCAGAGGTTCACGGGGGATGCCGACGATGCCGAGGACCTCGTGCAGGAGGCTTTGCTCCGGCTGTGGAATATGCGTTCCGGTCTGGACTTGTCGAGGGATGTCGGGCCGCTCGCCAGAACCATCATCCATAACCTCTGTCTCGACAAGGCGAGACACGACAGACTGTGTCGCAGCGGGGGAGATGGGATGGAGATTGCCGTGGACGACCTTTCGGCAGAGGCGAAGGACAGCGTGAGACTTGTGGGGCGCATAGTGGACCAGCTGCCTCCGTTGCAGCGGCAGATCTTCAGAATGAAGGAAATCGAGGGTTATGAGATGGAGGAGATAATGCAGATTGTGGGATGCTCCGCCGATAACTTGAGGAAAAACCTCTCCAGGGCGCGGCTTAGAATCCGCGAGGTGTATATGAGAATAATGAAAGGAGAATAGATTATGAGTACAGATCGCGATGAAATTCAGAGGATAGAGGGCTTGATAGACAAGTATCTCTCGGGAGGGACCAGCGGACTGGAGGAGGCAGCTTTGCGCGACTTCTTTGCGAAGCGCCATGCGGAGGATATCCCTGTGGAATGGCAACCGTTGAAGGCGATGTTCGCCTTTGTGGACGACGAAAGGGAACAGCTTGGCAGGCAGCCGGTCGGGCAGAAGAGCATGCCGGGGAGGCGTAGATACCTGTGGGCTGTTGTTTCGGCGGCAGCCTCGGTACTGTTGGTCTGCGGCATTTTCCTCCACGGACAGGGCGGCGACGGTTGCTATATGGTAGTGGACGGCAAGGTTTATACCGACCGGCAGCAGGTGCGCGCCGGGGCTGACGAGGCACTACGCATGGTTGGCAGCCGGAGCGAGGACCCGTTCCAGGCGATGGATATGATGAGAAGATAGATGATTCAAAAAACAATGGAATATATGAAACAGCATTTGATACGTAGTTTATTGTTTCCCCTTGCCCTATGGCTGGCATGCTGCGTGTCGGCATCCGCACAGACGGGACTCAATGTTGACAAAGTGTTCCAACTGTATGGCAAGGCGAAGGGCTGCAAGATGGTGGTGATGAGCAACACCACGTTGCGCGGTTATAAGCTGAGGGTATACAAGAGTCTTGTCTACAGGAAGCTGCACGGCTCTGTCATGCCGTATCTTGAGGCAGACAAGCGCAATGCGCGCAAGGTGCGCGAGGTGATTGAGGAGGGGCGCCTCGTGAGCGGCTATTATATGATGGCTCCGCTCAGGGGGGGAGTGAACCGCTATGTGCTCTTCAGCAACGTTGGTGGCGGCAAGGGCACCGTGATATATATCGAAGGAACACTCTCGCCGGATGATATAATGAAACTGTGTTATTCAAGGTTCTGAAAAAAATAAAGACAATGTATATGAGGAACATTATTATGATTGCAGCTGCGCTTGTCCCGTTGTGGGCAGGGGCTGCGGAGGTGAGCGACACTACGTTTACTGTGAATGGAAAGGACATTGTGGTGGACGTGGACGGAGACAAGACGAACGTGAAGGTCTATAACAAGTCGGGCGTTGAGGAGACAAAGGTCAGCGAGATGAACTTCGTGGACGGACAGGAGTATGAAAAGGTGTATGTGGGTTCGCCGTTCATCCCTTCGTCAAGTCTGCAGCATCTCGACTATGCGCCGCGCTTCGCCACGGTATGGTTCGGCGCTTCAAACATCACGCGTGGTGTGATGGGCACTTCGCAGATAAACCATGCCCGCACGTCGAACTCGTTCGAGCTTGGCATCACGCCGTATTATATGTCTGTTCCATTCAACAAGAGCCAGAGTATCGGACTGAGCCTTGCGGCGCAGCTTGTGTGGAACCATCTCTGTTTCCAGAAGGACCAGATGGTGGGCGAGACAGACGGTAAGTGGAGCTTCTCGCCGATGGAGAGACGCGCCGAGGGAAACAATATCAATTACCTTGCATTCCGCCTTCCGGTGATGTTCACGTGGCAGACCGGGTATGAGTTCAATATCGGCGTGGGGCTTTCGCCCGAGCTGCGCACGGATGCCTGGTACAGAATGAAGCGCCTTGAGGGCAACGTGAAGGACACTTACGGACTGAAGCGTTTCGGACTGAACCTGATGATTGGGTGGGGCGTTGGTCCGTTGGTGTGCAGCGGTTCCTTCGGTCTGACCCCTATTTTCAAGACGGCAGACGGCAGGAAGGCATACCAGAATTCCTTCTCCGTAGGAATTGACGCACTGTCGTTAGTCAAGATAATAAGATACGACAAGGACAGAAAGAAGACTGTCCGCGGCAAGGCGCTGCTCGACAACTGAAACCATATAAAAAAGGAGTATTAAAAAAGCTGTGCATCCCATAACTTCTGTATGGTGGTGCACAGCTTTTTGATGTGTAACGGGTGGATGCCGTCGTGGTGTGGGGTAGCTCTTGAACTATCTGTAGTTTGGAAGTTACCTCTTGAACTTCCTGTAGAGTTTCCATGCAAAGAGGGCTCCGTCGAGAACTCCCATGCCGGTGCTCATGATGCTCTGCAGGCTCATTCCTTTCTTCCTTGACTTCTGCCCGGGGCGGAACATCTCGTTCCACATGGCTCCCATCTTCTTCTGGTCCTTGCGTATGTCGTCGAGCAGTTTGGCCTTGCGCAGACTGATGTCGTCGAGCGACTTGTAGTGAGTTCTGATGTCGTTGTCTGTCGTCATTGTCTGAATCTCCATTAGCTTAATTTTCCATTAGTAAGGTGGTGAGGAACTTCACGAGCGGTCGCTCTATCAGCTGTTTCTTGAATAGCATGAATATGATGAACGCCAGGAAGTAGAATATGCCTACGATGCAGAAAGCCCATCCGTAGCCCACAAGATGGGCCAGTGCCACTGTGACGGCGAGCGACATGAATATCAATACGAGTATGATTATGAGCGACAACACGGCTACGATTATCAGCGCCGTGACGAGCCTGACAGTCTTGTCTATGGCCCCCAGCTTGATGTATTCGCCCTGCAGCTTGAGATAATGCCTTGCTATCTCTATCAGTTTTCCGATTATGTCGATGTTCTTGTCGCTTGAAAACATGTCGTCCTTTGTTGTTAGTTCGATTTCTTTACGCCTAAGCCGCAAGTCCTTGACTTGCAGCCCCTCCGGTCCTTATACCTCCTCAGCGTCAGCCTGTGCGTCCTTGATGTTGTCGGCCAGGTCGCCCATCTCCTTGCGGGTCAGGTTGATCTTGTGGCGTTTGCAGAAGTCGTCGATGGCGTCAGTTATTTTCTCTCTTGTATCGGTACCCTTTTCCGGGGCGAGTAATAGTCCGAGTGCTGTTCCGGCGAGTGCTCCGCCGAGGAAAGCTCCAATGTAGCCTAATGTTTTCATAATCTTCGATGTTTAAATTAATAATAAAGTTATCATCTTTCTCCCACAAAGTTACTTATTTTTTCCGTTACCGCAATTCTTTTTCGCTGTTTTTTATCGCTTTATAAGTAGTTTTCATACATTTAACAAACTTTATGTGGCGTTTGTCCTCAAATTATCCCTATTTTGTGTAATTTCGCAAAAGTTTTATCATATAGAGTATTAATAACAAACAAAATAGGAAATGAAGAAATATGCTATAGTATGCGCAGGCTTGTGCCTCGCAATGGCTTTCACAAGTTGTGGTTCATCAGAGAAGGCTTACCGTAAGATGTATGAAAAGGCGCAGGCTGCCGATGCAGCCCAGAAGTCAGAGCAGCCCACGGAGGAAGTGGCTGTGGTTACTCCGGTGGTGGAGAAGCCGGCTTCGGAGACTGTTGTCGTGGACAACTCGGACAATGTGCCTGTTCGTCAGGGCAAGTACTCCGTGGTGAGCGGTGCCGGACTGAAGGCCTTCAGCGTGGTTGTAGGTTCATATTCCGTTCAGGCGAATGCAGAGGGAATGCAGGGACAGCTGAAGAACAAGGGATATGCTGCGCAGGTGGCTTATGACGATTCCACAAGGATGTATCGCGTGGTGATTTCCACATTCGATACTAAGAACGAGGCTGTGCAGAGCCGCAATCAGGTGCGCAGTGAATATCCGGACGCTTGGTTGCTCTATAACAACTAAGGAGTGGGCAGGATACTTTCTATAGACTACGGAAAGAAGCGTACGGGCCTTGCCGTGACCGACACGTTGCAGATCATAGCCAACGGGCTTGCCACGGTGGCCACCGCTGAGCTGTATGACTATCTCGACAGGTATGTGCATACGGAGCAGGTGGACCTCATCGTGATAGGCGAGCCGAAGCAGCCCAACGGACAGCCCAGCGAGAATCTTGCACGGGTGAAGGAGTTCGTGGCGAGATGGAAGAAGCGCCAGCAGACACCCGTCGTGTTCTACGACGAGCGCTTCACCTCTGTACTCGCCCATCAGGCGATGCTCGACGGCGGACTGAAGAAGAAGGCGAGGCAGAACAAGGCGCTGGTGGATGAAATCAGTGCAACTATAATATTGCAAAGTTATTTGGAATCAAGAAGATGATATTACCTATATATATATACGGACAGCCCGTATTGAGGAAGGAGGCACAGGATATCCCTACAGATTATCCCGGGCTGAAGGAACTGATAGCCAACATGTTTGAAACGATGGAAGAGTCGAACGGAGTGGGTCTTGCCGCTCCGCAGATTGGACTCGACATCCGTGTGGTGGTAATCGACCTCGACGTACTGTCGGAAGACTTCCCCGAATACAAGGGGTTCAAGAAGGGATTCATCAATCCCCATATCATAGAATACGACGAGGAGAAGACGGAGAGTCTGGAAGAAGGCTGTCTCTCGCTGCCGGGAATATCCGAGAAGGTGACGCGCCCGACGCGCATCCACGTGGAGTATCTCGACGAAGACCTGCAGCCGCACGACGAATGGGTGGAGGGTTATCTCGCCCGCGTCATGCAGCATGAGTTCGACCATCTTGAAGGCAAGATGTTCATCGACCGCGTTTCCCCATTACGCAAGCAGCTCATAAAGAACAAGCTGAAGGCTCTGCTCCAGGGACGCTACCGCTGCAGCTACCGCACCAAGGCGGCCAGGAGATAAGAGGAGATGACCGGAGGGAGACCATCCCCCCACACATCTCCACATTTAAGAAAAAGAGAATTTCCAATCAAGAATTAGAGGATTATAGAGCTTTTCCCCGTAGTATATCATGAATATATATATGGATGCTTTTCTGTAATTCTTTAATTCTTGATTCTGTTTTGAAGGCATGCCATGCGGCATTGCAGTATTGAAGCTCTGCATGTCTCTTGTTCATTCAGATGAAAAGTGTTTTAAAAAGTAATCATTGTAATATGCGAAAAATCATTCTGTCCATACTCCTGCTCCTCACGTCGGCAGTCGCCGTGCGCGGGCAGTATAACATCGACCGCATGATAAGGGTGGGGCAGAATGCACTGTATTATGAGGATTACGTATTGGCTATACAGTATTTCTCGAGGGTGATAACAGCCAAGCCGTATCTCTACGAACCATGGTTCGGCAGAGGAGAGGCAAAGTTCCGTCTCGACGACTACGTGGGGGCGGAGGCCGACTGCTCCGAGGCGATAAAGCTCAACCCCTATATCCCCGTGCTCTTCGAGCTTCGCGGACTCTGCCGCATCAAGCAGAACGACTTCAAGGGGGCGATAGCCGACTACGACAAGACCATCGAGTATGAACCGGACAACAGAAGCCTCTGGTATAACCGCGTGCTCTGCCGGATAGAGGACAAGGACTATGTGGAGGCGTCGGCAGACCTCGACCGCATGATGAAGCGATGGTCCACGTATTCCCAGGCGTATGCCCTCAAGGCGCAGCTCTGCCTGCAGCAGAAAGACACCGTGGAAGGGGAGAAGTACATCGACAAGACGCTTGAGCTGAATCCCTACGACGGCGACGCCTGGGCAGTGAGGTCCATGATAAGCCTATCCCATTCAAAGTGGCGCGATGCCGACCAGCAGCTCTCCAAGGCAATCCATTTCAAGCCCACAAACGCCAACTACTACGTGAACCGTGCGCTTGCCCGCTACAACATCAACAACCTGCGTGGGGCGCTTGCCGACTACGACAAGGCGATAGAGCTGGAACCCAACAATTTCCTTGCCCACTACAACCGCGGACAGCTGCGTGTGCAGGTGGGCGACGACAACAGGGCGGTGGAGGACTTCAACTTCGTGATACGTCTCGAGCCGGGCAACGTGATGGCCATCTACAACCGTGCGCTCCTGTTTGAGCGCATAGGCAACCTGCGTGGGGCGATATCCGACTACAGCAACCTTATCCGCCAGTTCCCCAACTTCTGGATAGGCCTCTCCAACCGTGCCCGTTGCTACCGTCGCCTCGGCATGACGGCTAAGGCTGCCAATGACGAGTTCCGGATAATGAAGGCCCAGATAGACAAGTCTAACGGCTATCAGCCGCGCTGGAACAAGAAAAAGGTGCGGAGCGTGAGGAAGCGCAGCGAGATAAACTTCGACAAGTATGACCAGCTTGCCGTAGACGACAACCAGAATGTGGGCATAGAATACGAGAACGCATACCGCGGCCGAGTGCAGAACCGCAAGGTCGACGTGGAGCTGATGCCGATGTACCAGCTCTCGTATGTGGCATACGACAACGGCGTGAAATCATACGTCGCCTCGAATGACCGCGTGGACAGGTTCAACAAGGACGCGGCAAAGGTCGGTGCCCGTCCGGGCACCTCAGTTCGTCACACCCCCATACCCCTGCAGATAGCCTGCAACCAGAAGACGTTGGGCGAGAAGGAATCTAAGAAGTATTTCGACATGACCGATTCGCTCAGCCGGATGATAGACCGCTCGTCCGACCTGCGCCGCGACAAGGCCATATTGCTGCAGAGGGCCGTGGCATACAGCGTGCTTCAGAACTATTATGACGCGGAGAACGATCTCTCGGCATATATCCAGACCGACAGCACTTCGTCGCTTGCATACTGGCAGCGGGCCGTATGCCAGCAGATGATGGAGAGCATGGACAAGTCGCAGGGCAAGTCCGTGCAGTTCAAGAGTCTGCGCGTGATAGGCGACCTCGACAAGGCGATAGCCCTTGATGCCGCCAACGCCTATCTGTATTACAACCGCGGCAACGTGTACGCCCTGCAGAAAGACTATGACCGTGCCATAGCCGACTACACCCGTGCGATATCCCTCGACCCGAAGCTTGCCGAGGCATATTACAACCGCGGCCTCGCCTACGTATACTCCAAGCAGACCGATCCCGGAATCAAGGACCTCAGCCGCGCCGGAGAACTCGGCCTCGTGGATGCCTACAGCGCGATAAAGAAATACAGGGCGAAAGGAGACAAGGGGCGAGTAGACAAGTAGACTTATAAAAAAAAGCCCTGATTCTTTTCTTATCCAATATAAAATACTAATTTTGCAGTCGTAAACAAACTGCGGGTATTCGTATCACTCGCAAAAAACATAAACGTATTATGATAAAAATCACATTTCCAGACGGAACTGTTCGTGAGTATGAACAGGGCGTAACTGGCTTGCAGATTGCAGAAAGCATTTCGCCGGCTTTGGCCCGCAACGTATTGGCTTGCGGCGTGAATGGCGAAACAGTAGAGTTGAACCGTCCTATCAACGAGGATGCAAATGTAACATTGTACAAGTGGGAAGACGAGGAAGGCAAGCATGCCTTCTGGCACACATCAGCCCATTTGCTGGCAGAAGCTCTCCAGGAGTTGTACCCTGGCATCCAGTTCGGATTCGGTCCGGCTGTAGAAAACGGCTTCTTCTATGACGTGATGCCGAAAGACGGCGAAGTCATCAAGGAGAGCGATTTCGAGAAGATTGAGAAGAAGATGAAGGAACTCGCGTCGAAGGACGAGGCTCTTGTGCGCAAGGAAGTCTCCAAGGCCGACGCCATCAAGGAGTTCAGGGCCGACGGACAGGAGTACAAATGCGAGCATATTGAGCAGGACCTGGAAGACGGCACCATCACAACCTATACGCAGGGTTCGTTCACCGACCTCTGCAAGGGCCCACACCTCGTGAGCACAGGAGCCATCAAGGCTATAAAGATAACCAGCGTGGCAGGAGCCTTCTGGCGCGGCGACGCCAAGCGCGAGCAGATGACCAGAATCTACGGCATCACCTTCCCGAAGAAGAAGATGCTCGACGAATACCTCGTGATGCTCGAGGAGGCAAAGAAGCGCGACCACCGCAAGATTGGCAAGGAGATGGAACTCTTCATGTTCTCCGACCGCGTGGGCAAGGGACTGCCAATCTGGCTCCCAAAGGGAACACAGCTCCGCCTGCGCCTGCAGGAAATGCTGCGCAGCATGCTCAAGCCGTACAACTACCAGGAAGTAATCTGCCCTGGAATCGGCGGCAAGAGCCTCTACGTTACATCAGGCCACTACGCACACTACGGCAAGGACGCATTCCAGCCCATCCACACACCGGAGGAGGACGAGGAATACATGCTCAAGCCGATGAACTGTCCTCATCACTGCGAGATATACGCCCGCAAGCCGCGTTCTTACAAGGACCTGCCGCTGCGTATCGCAGAGTTCGGAACGGTGTTCCGCTATGAGAAGAGCGGAGAGCTCCACGGACTGACCCGTGTGCGCACGTTCACCCAGGACGACGCCCACCTCTTCGTGCGCCGCGACCAGGTGAAGGAAGAGTTCGAGAATATCATCGACATCATCCTGAAGGTATTCTCCATCTTCGGCTTCAACAACTACGAGGCACAGATATCCCTCCGCGACCCCAAGGATACCGAGAAGTATATCGGAAGCGACGAGATATGGGAGGAGAGCCAGAACGCTATCCGCGAGGCATGCAAGGAGAAAGGCCTGCAATGCCGCGAGGAAGAGGGCGAGGCTGCCTTCTACGGTCCTAAGCTCGACTTCATGGTGAAGGACGCCATCGGCCGCCGTTGGCAGCTCGGCACTATCCAGGTGGACTACAACCTGCCGGAGCGCTTCAAGCTGGAGTACACAGCCGAGGACAACTCAAAGCAGACCCCTGTGATGATCCACCGTGCGCCGTTCGGCTCACTGGAGCGCTTCACGGCCGTGCTCATCGAGCATACGGCAGGCCACTTCCCATTGTGGCTCACGCCAGACCAGGTGGCTATCCTGCCTATCTCGGAGAAATATAACGAGTATGCCCAGCAGCTTGCCAAGTATCTCGACGGTGAGGGCGTGCGTGCCAACGTGGACGACCGCAACGAGAAGATCGGCCGCAAGATACGCGACAACGAGATGAAGCGCATCCCGTACATGCTCGTGGTGGGTGAGAAGGAGCAGGCCGACGGAACCGTAGCCGTGCGCAAGCAGGGCGGTGGCGACCAGGGTGTGATGAGCAAGGAAGACTTCGCCAAGAAGATCAACGACGAGGTGAAGGAGATGCTCAAGGCTTTGGAAGACTAAAGGATTGATAATTCGTAGATTATAATAATAAAAAAGGTGGCTCATGGAGTATTCTGTGAGCCACCCTTTTTTATTTTATAGAATTTGGAGTGATAGTTGAAATGTGTCAAGCGGAAGCTGTTGGCTTAGGATTTATAGTTTGTCTATATTTAGGATTTATAGTGCTGTTAAGTACTTAATCCCTTGTGCCAATTCTCTTCATCCCATTTTCTATCATAATTCCTTTGGGGCCGCCACCTACAGCTATGCCGTCGATACTGAATTTAATAGCGTTATGTTGCGATGGCTTGTTCCATGTCGGAGCTTGTGATATCCCGGTGGCATCTATTCCCACGTGGAATGTGATGTCCGCTCCGTCCATGCGGATTCCGGTAACGGGACGGCAAAGAGGCGTTCCGTCCCATAGTGTGGAACTCGGTTTGGAGGAGTCGGTAAAGGAAGTGTTGTTGAGGAGTCCCGGGTAGAGGTCGCCGCTCTGTGTGGACTTTGTCCAGCTGTTGTCTGCCGCCATCATCTTGACGTGCTGGTGGTTTGGGTCGGCGTTCACGGCGTTCCTGTCCCATACGTCTTCGTCGTAGTCGATATGGGTTATCATCAGTCCGCGGGCAGGCAGAAAGGCGTCCCATCCTTCCTGCTGACGGTTTTCGAGGATGAAATACTCGTTCGGATTCGTTGGTGAGGAAAGTCGCACGGCATGGTTCGACTCCGCAAGCGGTGAGAGCACATAGTCGCGTTCAACGGTTGCATCATCGTATGTGAGCCATCCCACGCTGTAGCGCTCGAATGCGCTGTATGAGGGCGGTGTGTTTCCGTTGTTCAGGTATGAGCCTCCCGACATGATGTCGTAGGACCCCATTCCGTATCCGCCGCTGTATGTCACGTCATAGATGTCGGGCAGTCCGAGGCAATGGCCGTATTCATGGCAGAAGGTGCCTATGCCGCTGAATGATTTCCCCTGGGCGACTGTGGGGTCCGTGCGGTATTCCGCAGAACAGGCATATAGGCCAAGGCGCTTGCCCTGGATTGTCTGGTTGGCGAACTGCTGGCTTGCCTGCAGGTTCCACATGTGTGGCCATACCGTGTTGGCGTCGCCGCCGTCTGCCTCGCCGAGTCCGGCGTATATGATGTATACCATGTCCACGATGCCGTCGCCGTCGGCGTCGTAGTCGTCCAGATTGACGAGTCCTCCGGCTGCCGCCTTCTGTACGGCTGAGAATATCATCACGTCTGCGTTCTTGTCGCTTCCCTTGGCGTCGTTGGCTCCGTAGTATCTGTATGGCATGTCAAGCTTGACGGGGCCTGTGACGTCGAACGTGGGCTGGAACTGTCCGCCGGACTGGGCCATGAAGTAGTCGCGTGCCGAGCCGGTGGCTCCGTTCCTATTGTATCCCTCGGCGTTCATCAGGTTGTGGATTTCCTCTTTCGTGTTGTTGAATTCCAGGTCGTCGAAGTTCACGAGGATGATGAGTCCGCGGGTGTCCTTGCCCTGAGCCATTCTGATGGTATTTTTCAGATTTCCCGTCATCCTGTGCCTCTTTGTGACAGCCTCCTTGCGTCTTGACTTCAACAGTGTTTCCGCCCTTTCCGCTTGTCTTACCGCGAAGCCCTCGTCGTCTATATTCACGGCGTAGCCTTCCTCGTCAACATACGAGTGGGCGTATTCGTCGCCCATGAGCATGAGAGTAATGTGTGAACCGTCGGGCTGTGTATAGACAAACGGTCGTGGATTAGCCGGAACGGCAAGCATCCTTGCAGCCGTCAGTGATATTATTGCAGAGAATAAAAGTCTTTTCATTTCACGATAATCTTCTTTCCGTTGTGGATATAAATGCCGCGTGAAGGAGAAGATACCCTCTCTCCAAAGATGTTGTACCACGAACCGTCAGTCTGTCTGTCGCATCTGATATCGTTGATTCCCGTAGCGTTGCAGATGTTCAGGGTTATGCTCCTTGAAGCGCTGCCGAGGGTAGCCGTCAGGACCTCCAGTCCGTTACCTCTGACAGCCGCTGTTCCGTCTGCGGAGATTTCCACCAGTCCGTTCTTTGCCGTCCATGTCACGCTGCCGTATGCCGGGTTGCCCGTGGATACGTAGAAATCCTTGGTCACGCTCTGCAGATTGTCACCGTCTGTGAGCAGAATGGGCGTGGCGTACAATACGGCCAGGTCGCTGTTCTCCAGTCCTCCCATGGCGGGGCGCGGCAGCATGCCGTCGGCGTATGTCCAAGCTTCGCCCAGTGTGCCGCTCATCTGGCTTCCGGTCATTTCCGCCGTGTTCTTCTCCTGTGCGGGGATGTCCTGTGTGTTGTGGGCATACTGCCTGTCGTAGAATATCTCGCCGATGTCTGTAGGGTTGGAGTTGCCTATGCATCCGGAGATGCCGACGGAACTCATGGTTCCGAAGTTGGCTATGCGGTGGAGCTTGTCGTTCCACATGGGGTTGCCTACGGCTCCGCCCACGCGCTGCGCCCCTTTGTTCTCCACGTATCCGTAGTTGGCAATGTCGCTTATTGTGTTGCCCACCGCCTGTCCGGAATAGCCTATCACTCCGCCCACGGCTCCTCCGTCGCAGCTCACCGTGCCATAGTTGGCGCATCGTGAAACCGTGGCTCCGCCCAACGTGCCGTCGTTTTGGGATATGATACCTCCGATTACTCCGCCTACGTATGCTATGCTCGTATACGTGGAAGTTACCGTGGCGTAGTTCACGAGGTTGTAGAGACGAGCTTCGTTTGTGGGGTTGGCCACGATAGCGCCCACGTATCTTCTGCCCTTCACAGATCCCTTTACGGCGAGGTCGTGTACGGAACCTGACTTCACCGTGCCGAAGAGTCCCACGTAGTCGTCCGTCTGCATGTCGATGTCCACGTTTATGGTGTGTCCGTTGCCGTTGAAGTCACCCTTGAAGAAGCCTTCCAGTCCGATCATGTATTTAAAGGGCTGCGTGATGTCCTGTGTCAGACTGAAATACTTGCCGTATGTCTGCTGCGTGTCGCCTTCGCCCGGAGTGTCCACCATGGAGCTGAGCTCCTTCAGGTCCTCCACGCTGCTGATGAGATACGGGTCGGCGGCAGTTCCTGTTCCGCCGGAGAATGTCTGTGCCATGCCGGCTGCCGGAAGCAGAAGGGCTGGCAGAAAAAGTAGATGATGTTTCATATTGATGATTGTTTTGTCTTTTATTTTTTTTTGTAGTAATATTAATATAATTAGGAATATAATATGAATAGGAGTATAATAGGAAGAAATGGCTTTCCACTCCACACTCCTCACTCCACACTCCACACTCCACACTATATGCAAATCTCAATTCTTGCCTCATACCTGTTGTCGGAGCAGTTGCCCAGATAGAAGGCGTGCTGCCAGCCCAGTCCAATGGTAAGTGCCTTGTTGCCCCATACGCGCCTTGAGTATGCGGCGTCGATGCCGAAGGATGTCTCGCCTTTGGCGAAATACTCGCCGATCCGCTGCATCGTAGCGCTGAGGCTTTCGTGGCAGCTGCTGTATATCCCAGTCTTTGAGCTGATGTTGTGGCGATGCATTATGTGGGCTTTAGCGCTTATCATGTCCGCACCTGAGATGTATGTCATTCCGCCGTTGATGCGGAGCGTGGCGTCGCGGCTGTCAAGCTGGTTGCCGGAGTCCTTGTGCTTGTTTGACAGGACTGTCAGACGGGCTTCGGGATGCATCTCCCAGATGACTCCCCGGGGCGATGGCGCCATCCAGTAGGCGTCGAAGCAGATGGTGCCCAGACTGCCTTCATACTGCCGCTTCGAGCCTATCTGCGGATAAACGTTGCCCGAAGGGTCGCCGAAGAGGTTGTCCTTGCCTCTGCGTCCGCTGTATTCCCCGCGCAGGCGGAAGCCGTATCGCTCTGCGGAATATCCCGCACCAACCGCAATCCTGTTGACGGAAAGCTCGTTGAGGGGCAGGCGGTTCAGGTCGGTGAGCACTTTCTCTATTTGCGTGAACATGTATTCTGCTGTGGCCGTCCATCCGTATCCGCGGGTGGGGGCGAGGGAGAGGGCACCGCCCAGTGAGTATCCCTTGAAGAACGTATTGTTGCTTGCCCCCGAGAAGCGGCCGAAGTCATTCCCGACACCTGTCAGCTGGTATTCCTTCTGCGCTCCGAGCTCGTTGAAATAAGACAGTTCGTTAGTCTGTTTGTATTTCCCCGCCATAAAGTCGGCAGCCAACGCATACATTCCGGTCACGGCATATCCGGCACCCAGCCTGGCATATAGGTCGGCCACGGTGTTGTTGGGCCGTGGGTCGCGGTCGCGGTATTCCGATAGGGCACGATAGCCCGTTTCCACTCCGTAATACAGTCTGCCGTGTCTTGCCGAATATCCTCCGTCGAGCCTGTACTCCTCGTATTTCATGTCGCCGCCTCTGGGGTCGCCCATCACGTATGGGTAGAGTTGGAGGAAGTCGCTTGTCTCGTTCCATACCACGTCATACTTCCGACCGTTGGCGTATGATGCGTTGCCCCATACCAGGTCGTGCCTGCCGAGATGCTGCATGCTTCTCGCTTCCACGGTCATGGCTCTTCCGCCACTGCCCAGTTGTGGAATCCTCGGCGTGGCCCCAGGCGTGAATCCGCCCCTTATCGCCACTTCCGACAGGGGACTGGCGTCCTGTATGTTCCTCAGGGCAGGTGAGCAGAGCTGTTCCTGCATTACCTGCGTTCTGGCGAAGCGGAGCTCCGCCTTGGAGTATAATATGCTGTCGTCGGCGGATGCCGGCTCCATGTGGAGGGCGAGTGGCAGAAGTAAGGCAAGCTTGTATATTCTCATTTCCATGCGTTATTGTGTCATTTGCCGAAAACATGAAAAGGGTCGGCCTTCGTGCGCGGCTCGAAGTCGTCAGTGGAGTTGTTCGTGTCTTGCAGTATGGCGCGGGTGCCGTCCATGGCCTTCACCTTGCGGCGCACGCTCTTGCCGTAACGACTGTCGTCCCAACCGAAGTCCGCGCAATATGTATACCCTTTGTCGAGGGTGGGCGACGTGACTATCCATTGGAAGAGCGCCGGTACACTCATGTTTACGGCGTCCAGAATCCAGCTGTTGGACAGGCGGTATGCGCTTCCCGTCATGTCGGCCTCTCCGATCTGCCCCACGAGGTGGTAGGTGTAGTCATACATATAGTCTGTGAGGAAAGTCTTCCTGTCGGCGTGCATCCTTGCCAGGGCGTATGACTTGAATCCCTGTGAATGTGGGCTCCATAGCGTCAACGTACTGCTGTATATGCGTTCGAGGTTTGGCACGTTCGGGTTGTCGATGTCGGTAAACTGAGGGTTTGTGCTCTCGTCATACCATTCGTAATCGGCCTTTGTCATGTCCCAAGAGTTCGGGTTCGCTACGGTATGATTCACGGCGTTGTCCACCACGAGCAGCTTTCCGCCCGGCTGTACCGGCACATCGTGTCCGCTGCCCGGAATCATATACATGGCGCTCACGGCCATGTCCGTTGGCATGATGTCGGGCGTGTATTCCTGTTTCATGGTGGTAAGGAAGTCGCTCTCGGCGATTACGAGCGAGTCGGCATAGAGCACGTGGTCCGTATTGTTGTATATTACGAAGTATTTGTCGGCATAATAATAGTTGCCCTGCCTGTTTGCCGTGCCGGCGCAGAATATCTCTCCGAGTACGAATCCCCTGTAGGCTATGTCGGCAGGGTCGGCCTCGGGCTGCGAAGTCACCTGCAGCTTTAGCGCCGCTATGGGGGCTTCCCTTGTCAGGATTATCCCCTCGCTGTATGCCAGCACGTCCACCTGCTTGCCCACGAGATCCTTGTTCCTGTAGTTCAGCTTTCCCGTGGCGTCAATCCGGTAGTAACCTCCAGGTACGGCCTTCAGTGTGATGGACAGGTCTTCGGCGGCATTGCCGTTGAATGTGGTCTTCCGTTGCGTGTTGATGTCTGTCAGCGTTAAGCTCAGATCTGTCAGTGTGGCATCGTCTGCATATCCGTCGGGTAACTGGAACATTATCTTCAAGTCGGTCGGCGTGGTGTCGACAGACGAGCCGTCGTCGCTGCTGCATGATGCAATGGCCGTCACGCAGAGCAGAATCATAAATAGTCTGAATGTCTTCATATAATATCTGTTTTGTTTGTTTCTTTATCTGTTTCGCTTGTTTGTCCGGTTTTGTTTGCTTCTTCGTCCGGTGTTTTTCAGATGGAGAAGTTCATTTCCATTCCGAAATAGGGCTTCGACGTGCGCCTTACCTTCAGTCCGCTGTTTGTCGTATAGTCGGGCATGTAGTCTATCATTCGGTTCACGAAGAGGGCTGCCTTCATCCATTTGCCGAAGCCTTTGGTCACCTTCAGGTTGAGAAACATGTAGAAGGGCACTCTCTGCGTGAGCCATGCTGAGTCGTTGTATTTGTTCACGAGCCATTGCAGGTATGTGTCGCTCTTACATTCTTCGGTGTATTCGTGTATGTTCCCCTCGTTGTCCATATATTCCAGAGGCACTCCGTTGCTGCGTATGGAGCGCGACGAGGTGTACCACATACATTCCGCCGTGATGGAGAAGGAGAGGTCGAGTCGCGGTATGTATGTATCCGCCATGAAGTTGGTGTTGAGCTGTTCCCTCACGTTTCCTGTCCGACTGTCGTAGCAGCCTATGTAGAGGTCGTTCACGGGTGTTCCTTCAATCACGGCTGTGGTGTTGCTGCGGAACATGGGCTGGCTGTTCGTGTATGTTGTCCTGAACCACGCCCCGTTCACGGTGAGCCTGGTCTTGATTGCATCCAGGCGCTTTGTGGACAGTTGCCATTCCATTCCCTCCTTTATCATCCGGCTGCCGTTGGTCGTGGTGGAGTATGTGCCGAGAATCTTCTTGTCTGTGTATGGCAGATTGTCGAGCGAGGGCTTGCCTGTGAGCGTGTTGCCGTTGATTGCCCCCTCGTCGTAGTCACGGTAGCTGTAGGGCCTGACTGATGACGAACTGCGGAATCCGTCGTTCATCCGCTCACGGAAATACGTTATGCTCAGTGAGTATCCGTCGTATTGCGCCCCGAGTCTCAGTTCCCATTTATCGTTGCGGGCAGGCAGCAGGGCATAGTTCGTCGGGTCGTCTATGTATGTGCGCAGATGGAGCCGCTTGTATTCGGGGTTGAGGTTGTAGTAGTTCAGCTCTATCAGGTCTGTGTATATCTTGTCGGGATAGAGTTGGAGCAGGGTGGGGAACTTGGTCTGCCGGCCCCAGCCGCCGTTCAGGTCGATGACCATCCGTTTGCCGGCGATGCCGATTTCGGGGAACCTCCATTGCAGGTTCAGTCTCGGGTCGAAGTAAGGCTTTCGGCTCATTGTGTATCTGCTGTCAAGATTTGCCATCATGCTACCCCTCACTCCGAGCTGCGCCGAGAGCAGACAGCCGCCCACGGGGAGCGTGATGTAGTCCTGGAGATAGAACCCCAGCAGGTGCATGGCCGGTATGTGGCTGTATATCCGGGGACGGTATGGCGTACCGGGACTTATGGGGCGTGCCGGGTCATACTGCTGTCCGCCGCCGTAGTTCTTGTCCATCTTCCATTCTGTTCCGGTGCTGAAGTTGTGGCTCATGGATCCTGTATTTATGGCGAAGAGAGCCTTAATCTTGGCGTAGAGGTTGAGCGGTTTGCCGTCCACCGTCACGTTGGATATATACTGGTATGGCAGATACATTCCGTCGTGTTCGCCCTCTTCGAGCGAAGTGGATGCCGCCATGTCGCGGCTCAGACTGATGCTCTTCTGCTGGCTTATCCTGCTCCATTCGTAGGCGAGCGCCATATCGAGGTTGAGAGACTTCAGGGCAGATTCCTTTCCTGATGAGAGGAGTAACGAGTGTGTCATGCTGAAGCGGTTGTAGTCCGACTTGTATCTGTCGTCTTTCTGCTTCAGGATTTCGGGGTCGTGCTTCTCGTTGTCAAACGATCCCGTATAGTCCGTGTTGCTCCGCCATCTCAGCCGCATGCTGCCCATTGTCCATGAGTCCTGCATGCGGGCGGATGCCGTCAGGCGCTTGTAGTTGTTCATCGGGTTGCGCGGGTCAGCCTTGGCATCGAGGAAGTCAAGTCCGAGGTTCATGATGAAATTGCCGGTCTGCATGCCCTTGCCGGCATACACCAGCTTGCTGTAGGAGTCAGCCTTGAACCGAGCCTCAAAGGGAGTAGGCTTCAACTTGCGCTTTATCAGCACCACGCCACTCGTCAGGTCGCCGTATTCCACCGGCGCTATGCCTCTTATCACCTCCACGCTCTCGATGTCGTCCGTCGGTATGCTGCGCATGTCCACTCCGCTCGCGGTATGGTTGCGCCCTGCGTCGGGGTCTCCTGCCGTGCTGCTCGATGCCTGGCGTACCTGCTGCATGTTTGCATTGCTGTTTATGGGTATGCCGTCGGTTACGAATACTGTTCCCATGGCGCTCACGTCGTAGTTTGAGCCTCCTGTACCGGCTTGGCGCAGTCTGATGGAGTTGGCGTTGGTCAGGTCGGGTAGCTGCGAGGACCCTCCGGGCAGGAGCGAGAGCAGGTCGGTGAAGCTTGATGGCTGCAGGTGTTCTATGGCCTTGCGGTCGATTACCGACGAGGTCGTGATGCCCTGCGATTCATGTGCGGTCACCACAACCTCGTTCAGCATCCTGCTATCCTGTTTCAATCTTATGATTATCCCTGTTCCCCTTTTTTCGGTATCGTTGTAGCGAATGGTGGCTGTCGTATATCCGAGATATGAAGCGCTCACCACGTATTCCTTGCCAGCTGTAGCGGTGATGCTGAAGTTTCCGGAGATGTTGCTCACGGTGGTGTGCTTCATCCCCTCGGCATCGGTAATCGTCACGGTGGCGTAGGGTATGGCTTCACCCGTCCGGGCGTCTGTTATCCGTCCTTTCAGCGTGTCGGCATTTGTCGTGATGCTTGTCATCAGCAACAAGGCGGCAGCTATGTATTTCCTGTTATTGGTCTTCACTTTGTTCCTTGTTTCGCAACTTGTTTACAAGTCGGTTGATATATGATTGGTCAGTATTATTACCGATTGCAAATTTACGTCGTTTCAGAAAAGCATGAAATACCTAAAACAGATGATTTTGTTTTGCGTTGCTCTCGTGTACATAATTTATATGTGATGCTTTTGTCAGGAAAAAGTAGGAGCAAAGCCTCTGAATCTTGAAGGATTGTTTGCGGGAATCTTTTTTTATCCCTATCTTCGCATCGGAAAATAAAACAAATCAATAATATGAAAAAGTATATTGTAAGCATGAGTGTGATGCTTGTCGTGATGGTTCTGCCTCTGGCAATGCATGCACAGAAAAGCAGCAAGGTGGCAGCCAGCGTGAGGCAGCCGGAGATAGGCAATGGCAGAGTGGAGATACCGTCGGGCATGTCGCGCTCTGACATACAGGCGCGGATAGACGATTGTTCGCGTAATGGGGGAGGAACCCTGGATTTCCTTTCGGGTACGTATCGTCTCGACGGTCCGCTGGAATTGAAGTCGGGTGTGAGGCTGCATCTTGCAGATGGGGCCGTGCTGCTTTTCTCCTCAAACCCCGACGACTATCTCCCCGTCGTCGCCACGCGTTGGGAGGGGACGGAGCTGTATGGCAGAAGTTCGATGATTCATGCCGACGGACAGCATGACATAGCCGTGACGGGCGAAGGCAAGGCTGTGGTGGATGCCGGCGGCAGCGAGATGGCGCGGTGGGGGATGCCGGGCGGCGACCCGGACTTTGTGGAGAATACCCACGGCACCCACGGCGAGACGCCTGAGTCGGCCGACGTGGAGAGACTGCGGAAGATGGGCGACGAGCTGGTACCCGTCAGTGGAAGAGTGTTCGGCGAAGGAACCAAACTGCGCCCATGCGCCATGGAGTTCAGAGAGTGCCGCCGCGTGCTCGTTGAGGGAATCACGCTGAAGGATAGTCCCTTCTGGTGTATCCATCCCCTGTATTGCGAGGATGTCACGGTGCGTGGAGTTACCATTGATTCCCATTTTCCCAACAACGACGGCTGCGACCCCGAGTCAAGCCGCCGCGTACTGGTGGAGAACTGCACATTCCTCACCGGCGACGATGCCATAGCCATAAAGTCGGGGCGTGATGCCGACGGGCGACGTGTGGGGCGTCCGTCCGAGGATATCGTGATACGCAACTGCCGCTTCTTCAGTAAGTGCAACGGGTTGTGTATCGGAAGCGAGATGTCGGGCGGAGTGAAAGGCGTGTATATGACCGATATAGAAATCGGCGACGTGAAGAACGCGCTACTCTTCAAGTCCAACCTCGACCGTGGCGGATATATAGAAGATGTGTTTATCGATTCCGTTTCCATCGGCAATGTTGCAGGAGCCGTATTGCGTTTCGAGACGAACTATTTCGGTTATCGCGGGGGCAACCTGCCGGCGCGGTATTCCGGCTTTACTATAAATAATGTGTCGGCAAAGTCGTCGGCGGCCTATGCCATATATTTCGACGGCAACGAGGCGGAGCCGATAAGGGGTATCACGGTGAACAATTTTATTGTGGACGAGGCTCCCCGTCCTTATTATCTTTTCCATACCAGGGACTGCCGGTTCAACGGTTGCAAGGTGGGAGGAAAGAAACTCCCCGTGACGTTGCCGGAGAGCGAGTCGCGCCAGCAGTGTGATGTGTGGTGACGTATAATCAGCCGATAGGCATTTCCATGGATGACAGAATTTTGGCGTAGTATTTTGCAAACGTTTGTATTTCTTTTTGTAGCGTTTTTTTCTTTCAGAATTATGCACATGAAAGGAAAATGCATAATTTTGCAGTCACTAATAACATAACAAACAAGATCTATCACAGTCCGGCAAAACGTGCAGGACCGAATCTAATAATATAAATGTAGTATATTTACAAAACGCTAAAATTCTGAAATGATGAAAAAAACTACTAGATGCCTATTGGCTCTCCTGTTGCTGCTGGGGGCAATGGTGGAGATGAAGGCGGCAGATGTATATCTGCTTACAGCCCAAACAATCAACGGTATCGTTGGTAACTATGAAGTGCCAAGTAACCATAAGCTTGCTCCGAACACTTCTTATGGCGACAATGTGTATTCCCTTAAAATCACTTC
>USSF01000037.1 GCA_900557405.1 uncultured Prevotella sp. | reverse complement strand
CACTGAAACCCCGATAAACAGGGCGTTTCAGGCGAAAAGTGAGGGTGTGAGGGTAGAAAAAGAAAAAAAATATTTTTATTTTTTATTCGTTTTTCTGCCAGTCTTTTCTTGTTGTTTTATAGCGATTCATGATTTTAAAATGGAGCTTGTATATATCCATTTATATCTTCTTTCACCATCGGGCAAGAACCAGCCTTACCTACTATACATAAGCCCCGAACGGTCATCAGGATTTTTAATGTGTTTTTATGATTGTCTGCAGTCTTTTGCCTGTTTATCTGCAATAAGACATCATGATGCAACTGTTCTTACGGGATATCCAGACGTTTTCATTTAAGGGAAAAATGCCTTTCTACATGCGAACAATATAGATTATCACACAAAAAGATACTCTCGCTGCGATAGACAGAGGGAAACAGGAATAGAGAGAAAATGCGCGAATTGATGAAAATACGGACGACTGATTACTGGTCAATATGAAAAATGATAAGAAATGGCCATTTTTTGTAAAAAATATCCTACTGCCTTAATGGTTTTCAACCGTATCTTTGCAAAAAAAACAATGGGGAACACCCCAAGGTTGCCGTTGCATGCACAGCGCCGTGGACCACAACCCCGTCGCGCACCGACAGCCACCATACACACTATTCATACTAACCACCGGACAAGTTGTGGCAGTCCGGACAAAAACAAAAACATTATGAAAAAATCAATCCAAAACCTACGGCTGCGCATCATGCTCATCTCCATGTTTGCAGTGTTCTCGTCCATTATTTGGGCACAGAATTACGGTCTTCAGATCAACAATGTCAATGTGACAGACAAGAACTGCAATGACCTGAGTGTTATCGAGGGAGTGAAAGGCAAGGTGAAATACAACCCTGCCACGAAGACTCTGACTCTTGAGGATGCATCTATCACGCAATCCGGCTCTGACTACTCATACGCTGGCATAAGCAACCAGAACTGCCCGGATCTCAAGATTGAGCTGAAAGGATCAAACAAGATAGAGCCTTCGCGACATTATGCAATTGATGCACAAAAATCCACTACCATTTACGGAGAAGGCAAGTTGACCACAAATGGAGGATGGGGCGGACTCCATCTGAAGGATGCCCCTGTGATTATCGAAAACAGCCGGATTAACATCAGAGGGACTCTGGGCATAGAAGGCTCCGGCACTAATGCAAAAGAAATTCTGACCATACGCAATTCAAGCGTGGAAATATATGCCTACACCTATTGTATTTACAATATCGGCAAACTGGTTCTTGAAGAAAGCACCATATCAAGGCCGGCGGGTGCCGCATTTGATGACGAGCAACACTCCGTCGTCTGGTATGGAGCCATATTGTCGGGCGGAATGACAATCTCCGCTCCATGCTACGGCGTGAAACTGAACGGCAAAGACATAACGAAGGCAAACTGCGATAATCTGAGCTCCATAGAGGGAGTGAGCGGAAACGTGAAATACGATGCGCTACAAAGGATTCTGACGCTCGACAACGCTACAATCAGCGGACAGGGTATATACAATGAATCATGCCCCGACCTGAGGGTGGAACTGATCGGGACAAACGCCGTCTCGTCTGCCGGCACATGCTTCAACATCGAAAAACCTACGGCTATCTTCGGAGAGGGCGTGCTGACCCTCACTTCAAGCGGCGAGGCCGGCATAAAGCTTAATTCGGCTTCTCTCGCAATCGAGAAGGGATGCACGGTTTCGGCAAGCGGCAAATACGGCATCAGAGGTGTCAACGGCAACAGTTCGGAGGCTATCACCGTGACCAGTTCCAACGTGGAAGCAACAGGAACAGAGGGCGCGATATGCAGCATCGGCAATCTGAAACTCGACGACAGCTTTATCCGGACGCCGGAGGGCGCTGCCTATGACGCCGGACTGAAGGGCGTGGCTGTCGGCGGCAAGGTGGTGACGGGCACGGTGGCAATAGCCCCCCTGATGAAATACGGCATCACAGTGGCCGGAGTGGAGGTGACAAACCTCAACTGCGCCGACCTCAGCATGATAGATGGCGTTAGCGGAACGATATCGTTCGACCCTGCCACCAGCACCATGACGATGCAGGATGTGACTCTGGAGAGAACGGAGGAGAAGGACGGTGTCGGTATAAGCAACCGTTCATGTAAGGATTTCAAGCTGAATCTGATAGGACAGAACATCATCAGGACATACTTCAGCTCACTCTTGTTCAACGAGCCATCCATAATCTCAGGCTCAGGCGTCGTACATGCCAGCAGCAGCTTTGGCGGTGGCATATATGTGGACAACGCCACTCTGACCATCGACGACTGTGAGGTTTATGCCAACGGGGCGTATGGCATAGCCGGAGCGGAAGAGCGAAAGGACAACAAGGTGGTTATACGCAATGCCAACGTGAAACTGGAAGGCACGGAAGCCACAATGTCGTGGATTGACGGATTCACACTCAAGAGCTGTTCGATAAAGGAACCGGAGGGCGTGGCATACGACGCAACCCTGCGCGGACTGGCGGCAGAAGGAGCGCTGGTGAAGAGCGAAGTAATCATTGAGCCAAAGACATACGGCATCATTGTGGCCGAAACTTACGTGAAGGGCAGCAACTGCGCCGACCTCAGTGTGATACATGGCGTGGAGGGCAACATGGCGTATGACCTGGCCACAAACACGCTGACGCTCGAGAACGTGACAATCAATGCCGAAGACGCAGCTATCTACAACGAATCTGCCAGCGACCTGAAGATAATACTGAAGGGGCAGAACAACATCATAGCACCTAATGGCGTGGGTGTGGCCATGAGTGCTAAGACCACCATCCAAGGAGACGGTACGCTGAATATCCAGGGCGAAGGCATATTGACATACGATGCTCCTGTCATCATCGACGGATGCAAGATATACATCGACGGCCCTAAGGGCATATACGGTACAAAGAGTCTGGCCGGAGCTGCCGACGTGGGCAATGAGGTGCTCACCGTGCGCAATGCACTTGTGGACATCAAGTCTACCACCGGAGCCATACCGGGCATCGGCGGAATAACGCTCGACGACTGCTATATCGCCCAGCCTTCGGGTGCCGTATACAATGTTGTGATGAGGGCCGTGGTCTACGACGGCAAGCTCGTGACCGACCATCTCATCATCCTGCCTTCTTCCGTTGGCATCGAGGGCGTAGACACCGATACGACGGTCCGCCGCCAGGGCATCTACAGCATGCAGGGCATAAGGATGGACGGCAGATGGGAGACACTCCCTGCCGGAGTATATGTAGTGGATGGAGTGAAGAAGGTTAAGGAATAATCTTCAAAGTATAGATATAGTAAAACACACCTGCAGACATATCCTGTGGGTGTGTTTTATTTATAAAGAATCAGAGGAATACCGGATTCTTGATGAATGGTTCCATTATATATAATGAAAGGTTCCTATTTATATATAATCCCTATTATACATATAAAGAGAGAAGCGGTTAAAGCCCCCATTCGGCGGGATCGGCGGCGGCTTCAATCCTGTTTTCCATGTCGTCGGGCAGGGACGGGAAGAAGTCGAAGCCCGTGATGCGCTCCACCTCATCAACGGAATTCACATAGTCGCCCTTGGGACGGTTGCCGGGAGAGTTCTTGTAGATGAAGCCGATGGCCTTGGGACTGCCCGTCATGCATAGCACCACCTTGAAGAATGCCTCGGGCACCACCACCTTGTTGCTGCCGATGGTCTTGTGCCTGCCCTTGTAAAGCACGGGGCCGCACACCACGTAGACATCACCGTATTCCCTCGCCCACTTGCGGCACTGGTTCTCCATTTCGTTCCAGTCGCCACGGTTCAGGTTGGGGTTCTGCGGACAGATATTGGTGAAGAGGAATGATTCGTGCATCGCCTGTTCGCTCCATTTGTTGTCGCCGGCAGGACACATGTGCCCGCGGTCGAAGCGGGAATTGTAGTAGTCCCAGTCGGTAGCCCTCGGCTCCGCCACGTCCTCATCCTCATGGAATTCCTTCTGCTGCCGTTTGGCCTTGCCCGTACACCTCTCTGCCGTCAGGTGCCACGCCACCCAGTTGGGCAGGCGCGTCGAGGCGTTGTATGACACGGTGTAGCCCGTGCGTCTGAGAATTATCTCTCCCGAACCGCTGACGGGGGCAGGAAGCTCCAGGCCACCGGCATCCGCCAGGGTCTTGCTTGCCGCGTCGTGGGAGCTTTTGGCATGTTTGCCGCCGGGCGCTTCCATTTGCTGTGTCGTTTCAGCCCTTATTCCGCCGATGAGCGGTTTGTGGGGTTTGTCGGAGAAACAGGCGGCGAGGATTACCGTCAATGAGGCGAGCAGGACAGTGCGTCCAGCCCCTGAGGTTATGCTTCGTATCTTCATATATTTATGGTTTGAAATGAGCTGATGTTATGTTTTCTACTGCGAAGTTAGCAATTTCTTTTGGAATAGCATGGCATCCGGCATTGAAAACATGCGGGAGGAGGGGGAATAAAAAAAGTCCCTCCGGAGCATCACTGCCTGGGAAGGACTGCTTAGTTCTGAAGTTGTTTGTTTTTATTTATATTATTTACCTATTGAAATACCACTTCAGACTAGTCTATCATTATGAATTTAAATCCTGACTAAACATCTTTTCCATATAAAACTAATCCTATTCTACTTACCACCTTATTTATATATATTCTAACCTATAAATCGGTTTGCGATGATTCATTTCCTTGAAAAAAATAACGGCCCATCAGCTATATGGCGTAACAAAATGCATTCGAAAAATTATAAACTGGGTACATTCGATTTAAATGCATTTATAATCATCCCTTTCACAACATACTCTAATGATTGAAAAAGCCGACAGGCCGTATTCTCGTTCTCTTTTTTGTCTTCACAGATTACTTAAAGAACACATATCTACAATATTTCGGTTGCAAAACTACGAATTATCGTGATTATACACTATAATAATTCTTTCATCTCGTATAAAAAAACGTTCATTTGCCTATATTCTGAAGCAAATGAACGTTTATTTGTATTGAATGTAACTTTTGTTCAAGTCATGTCACCCCTTTTCTGCGGTTTGTTTGGCATTTCTCACATCGCCAGGAAGAATTTTGTATTCGTCCTTGTAGCATTTTGTGAAATATGACGGGGATGAGAATCCCACTTCGTATGCTATTTCGGATATGCTTTTGTCGGTTTCCGCGAGCAATGTCTTTGCCCTGTTCAGACGGGCCTTGCGCAACAGGTCTACCACCGTCATGTCGGTTATCGCCTTCACCTTGCGGTAGAGTTGCACACGGCTGAGCCCAACCTCGCCGCTTATCTCCTCCACACCGAAGTCGGTGTCCGTCAGGTTCTCTTCCACAATCCTGTGCAGCTGGGTGATGAATTTGCGGTCGGTGTCGTTTATTTCCGCCGCAGTGTCTGCCTTGTCGGCAGTGCCTGCAGGAGCGACTTCCTTTGAGACAGTGGCATTTGTCAGTGCTGTGGCGGCACTGTCTGTGGTGTCCGTCATTCCGGGCGTGTCATTCTTTCCGGCGGTGCCGGTAGCGGTTGCGGCAAACAGACTGCAGAGCATTCTCCTGCTGTTGATGAGGTTTTCTATTCTCGCCCGCAGGATTTTGCTGTTGAATGGTTTCGTAATGTATGAGTCTGCACCATGCTCGTAGCCTTCAATCTTCTGGTCGTCGAGCACTTTTGCCGTGAGCAGGATTACGGGGATATGGCATGTGCAGGGTTCTGCTTCAATGCCGAACAGAGTTCCATTCCGTTCATCTGGGGCATCATCACGTCGCTCACCACGATGTCTGGCACATATTTGATTGCCATTTCCTGTCCTTCCCTGCCGTTGCCGCTCTCCATGATGTCGTATTCGCCGGCAAAGGTAGTTCTGATGTATTCCCTGATGTCAATGTTGTCGTCGATAACCAGCAACTTTGGTTTGTCGCTGTCGGCAGACGGTATGGCAGCCGCGTTTCCGGCGGCATGGCCGGCAGACAGGGCATTGCTGTCGGCAATGCAATCGATTGTGGTGGGGGTCGGGGCATTGCTGTCGTCCGGCGTGTCTGCCGTGGCAAAACCTTCCTGTGAGCAAGGGATGATGATGCGGAAGTCGGACCCTTCGCCTATCTTGCTCTCCACGGTGGCCTCTCCATGGTGCAGTTCAGTGTATGCCTTCACCACGGCGAGTCCGATGCCCGTTCCGCCCATATTGCCGAGCACCTGATAGAAGCGGTCGAACACCTTCTTGCTGTCTTCCTCGGATATGCCGATACCCGTATCTTTCACGCTGATGAGTATGCGTCCGTCGGGCGTATCGGCGAGCGTGACGAAGACACTGCCGCCCACATGGGTGTATTTGATGGCGTTGCCAATGAGGTTGCTCACGATTCGGCATATCTTGTCCTCATCGGCAGTGATCTGCTTGCGGGCAAAGTGGTCGGTGTCTATTTCGAGAGTAATGTTCTTCTTCTCTGCCGACGGATAGAAGGCGTCGGTCTGTTCCCTCAGCCTTTCTGCAAGGTCGAATCTGGTGAGGTTGAGTTTCATTTCGCCTGCCTGCACCTTTCTGAAGTCCATTATATCGTCGACGAGATGCTTGAGCAGCATGGCGTTGCGGTTTACGATGTTCAGCAGATGCCGCGTCTTGCCGCCCAGTGTGTTGTCGTCAAGTATGCGTTCCATCGGGTCGAGGATGAGCGTAAGTGGTGTGCGCAGCTCATGGCTTACGTTGGTGAAGAAATTGAGTCTCGAATTGGTCAGTTCCATTACTTCCCTGTTGAGCTTTTCCAGTTCGTCGTTCTTTTTCGCGAGTTGCAGGAAGAGCCTGTTTTTCGTCCGGTAACTCCTGTAGATGGAGACTGCGGCAAGCGAAATGGAGGCGAGACACAAGGCGAGGAGCCATATCCACAGGGATTTCCTCTCGTTGTATTTCTCGTATTTGTCCACCTGACGGTGGAGTGCCGTCAGGATGTTCATTTTCCTGTCGGCAGTTCTTGTGGCGATGAGCGTCAGCCCTACGTTGTCGGGGGTCAATATGGATGCCGCGAGGTCGTTTTCTTTTTTCACCTTCTTGCCGTGAAGGATATTTGTGGCAATCTTTATCACTTCGTCGCCGCTCGTGGGATTTAGGTAGGAGGCGTTGAGTATGCCTTCTCTGACGAGGTCTATGCCGCGTGTCTCTCCGGTAACACCGATGACTCCGTCAACGCCGGCAAACTTGATTTTGTTGTCCGGCACGGCTTTCTTGGCTGCAAGATATGCCCCGTATGCCATGATGTCGCTTTGGGCGAATACGTAGTCGATGTCCTTCGCCTGGCGCAGCGCCCTGGCCATCACGTTGCCGGCAAGGTCCTTATTCCATGTGGCATAATCGCGGTATACGATATGCATGTCGGGGAAAGTCTTCAGTGCATCCTCGAAGCCGCGGCTCCTGGCTACGGTGGGCGTGGACCCCTTCCTGCCCATTATCTCCACGATGCGTCCCTTGCCTTTAAGCTCGTTGGCGATGTACTTGCCCATGTTGTAGCCTATCTTGTAGTTGTCGCAGCCGATGAAGGCGGTGTAGTTGTCCGACTTTATCTTCCTTTCATACAGAATCACGGGTATTCCGCTCTTGTATGCCCTTTCGATGGCGGCGTCGATGTCGTTCTCCTTGTTCGGTGCCACGATGAGCAGCTGCACTCCCATATTGATGAAACTGTCAATCTGGGCAATTTGCATCTTGCTGTCGGCATTTGCCGACTTTATCTTCACGTCGATGGAGTCACTGATATAACCCATCACTTCCAGCTCGCGGTGCAGCTTGCTATACCATTCTTTATCGGCACATAGTGACACTCCCACGAGGTATTGCTTACGGTTGTCAGAACAGTCGTAGACCATCGAGACCACCATTATCAATATGATGGACAACAGTATATATTGCAATATATTGTAGCTTTTTTTCATAGTTCCGTGCATAACGAATTGGTATTATGGCAATATTGTAAATATGTGATAAAACAGTGTTTCTTTTGCTTTGCCTACTTTGCAAAGTTACGTTAAAATATTTGTTTCTGCAAAATAATGACAATAAAATCATGGGGAAGACATAAAAAAATATGGACCAAAAAGACAGCGAATTCAGATTTTTCATAAATTTATCGCCGGAAAAACGATGTCTAACCTTTTAAAAGTACACATTATTATGAAAATCGGTATTCCAAAAGAAATCAAGAACAACGAGAACAGAGTCGGCATGACACCTGCCGGAGTAGCGGAACTCATACGTCACGGCCATACCGTGGTGGTGCAGCATACAGCTGGAGAGAACAGCGGATTCAGTGACGAACAGTATACCAAGGTTGGCGCGCAGATCCTGCCCGACATCGAGTCGGTGTATCGTGAGGCGGAGATGATAATCAAAGTGAAGGAACCGATAAAGCAGGAATACAAGCTGATAAAGAAAGACCAGCTCGTGTACACATATTTCCATTTCGCATGCAACCGCGAACTGACAGATGCTATGATAGAGAGCGGTGCCGTGTGTCTTGCATACGAGACTGTGGAGACCGCCGACCACCGTCTGCCGCTGCTCATACCGATGAGCGAGGTGGCAGGACGTATGGCAACGCTCAACGGAGCATACTATCTGCAGAAGACAAAGGGCGGCAAGGGCAAGCTGATAAGCGGAGTGCCTGGTGTTGACCGCACGAACGTGCTCGTGCTCGGCGGTGGAACCGTGGGCGAGGCTGCTGCAAGGATGGCGGCAGGACTGGGCGCCGACGTATGGATTACGGATATCTCGCTGCCAAGGCTGCGCCAGCTGGAGATGGAACTGCCGGTGAACATACACACCCTGTATTCTACAGACCATAACATCCGCGAGAAGCTGCCTTATATGGATATCGTGGTGGGCAGTGTGCTGGTGCCTGGCGACAAGGCTCCGCATCTTATCACCCGCGACATGCTGAAGTTGATGGAGCCGGGGTCGGTACTCGTGGACGTGGCCATAGACCAGGGCGGATGTTTCGAGACTTCGCACCCTACTACACATTCGGAACCGGTATACACGATGGACGGCATCGTGCATTACGCCGTGGCAAACATTCCTGGAGCCGTGCCTAACACGTCGACCCTTGCCCTTACCAACGCCACCCTGAGATATGCCCTCGCCCTTGCCGACAAGGGTTGGAGACAGGCTTGCAAGGACGACTCTGCACTGTATAAGGGATTGAACATCGTCAACGGCAAGGTGGTATTCAAGGCCGTGGCCGACGTGTTCGGCATGAAGTATGAGGAAATGGTATTGTGATTTTTATCCTTCAGGGATTTGGAAAAGTGACAAAGACGGGAAGAAGATTCCCGTGAGGATATTATAAAGAATTGGAGAACCAGAGAATTGCAGTCTGTATTTATCCTGCATTCTCTGGTTCTCCAATTCTTGTAAAGTATATATTACAGGAGGAACGCTTTTGCCCTCCGGTTATTCTCCGCTCTCGTCGAGCCAGGCATCAATGAGCTTGCGGGCGATGCTCAGCTTTTCGGGAATCTGCGGCAGGTTATCCTTCTTGAACCATGCGCCGCGGGCGAGTTCCTCCTTCTGCAGCTTTATCTCGCCGCTCACGTAGTCGGCATTGAAGCCCACCATCAGTCCGCAAGGGTATGGCCACGGCTGACTGCCGAAATAGCGCAGGTTGGTAATCTTGAGATGTGTCTCCTCCATCACCTCGCGGTGCACAGCCTCTTCGAGCGTTTCGCCCGTTTCCACGAAACCGGCAACAAGTCCCATGAAGTTCGACTTGAAGTTGCGGGCATGCACGAGCAGTACCTCGTCGCCCTTGTGTATCAGAACGATGATTGCCGTGGCGAGCATCGGCCACACTTCCTTGCCACATTCCGTGCAACGCTTGCTGATGTCGGTGTGCATCTTCATCGGCGCACCGCATACACCACAATACTTGGTGTTCTGGTCCCAATACAGGAGTTCCTGGCATTTGCCGGCCTTGAGATAAAGCTCGGATGACAGTTTGTAGTAGCTTGGGCGCAGACCGCACATCTCAAACCTCTCGTCGTCGGTAACAGGGGCATCTATGCGGTATGTGCGCACCTCGGTGCCTTCCAGTCCGCTCACGTTCATTATGTTTGTCCATGGCTTCACCTCGGTCGGGGGTTCCTCGGAGAGCGGGATGGTGTATGTTCCGTCCGGCAGCTTCTCAAGCATTATGTCTCCCTTGCAGAAGACGAAGAAGAGTTTTTTCATTGTCCTTTCTTTTTTATATTGCGGCTGTTATGGATATTCTTGATATTGGCCACGATGGGTATATTGCATATAGTCATGGCGACACAACAGGCCGACAGGCATAACCGGCATTACAGGCTCATCAGGCGTGATATGGTTGTCATTTCCCGAACAGCAGCTCCCTGTCGCGCTGCAGGGCGGGCTTGGCCCAGCTTTCGGGCACGAAGCGCCAGTTGTTGTTCTGTTTCGGTGAAATCTTTCCTTTTCTCTTTATCTCCTCGGCGAGATAATGGCGCAGGTCGAGTTCGCTCTCATATACCTTGCGCGAGAGCAGCTCCTCCTTAGGGATGCCGGCACCTCTGGTGAGCAGTTCGCCGCCGCCATTGGCACGATAGCTGTTCATCGCCACACGGTACCATTTCTTCGGGTCGAACTTCTCGCCGTTCGTCATGCGCAGAATCCTCACCTTTTCGCCATCGGGCTTGGTGACGTCCACTTCATAATCGATGCCGGCGGCAGAATCAAAGTTGAACGTCATGTTCTTGAAGCCGAATTTCTGCATATCAGTGGAGTTCTTCTCGTCGAGCAGCATGATATGGTCGTCTTTCTGCTTCATGGTGTTCACCCAGAGGTCGTAGCTCATCTCCAAGTAGCGGAGGATTTCCTCGCCCGTCATGCGCATCACGCAGAGCTTGTTCTCAAAGCGGTAGAGCTTGAACATATCGCTCATATATACCGGACCTTCCTTTATCTGGGCGTTGAACTGCAACGGGGCGTTGAATGAGATGTCGGCCTTGGTCAGCGAGAGCTGCATGTTGTGTATGAGGTCGATGAAAGACGAATTGCCAAAGAAGCTGTCCCTCGTGTACATCGTCTTGGCGATGCTGCCGATTTTCTTGCCCACATACGCCTTCACCTCCTCGATGTCGGCGGCGAAATGATTCACGTAAGCCTCATCTACAGGCTCTGCCGTGATATCCTTCACGTCGCCAGTGACGGTCTTCTCCACCACTTTGCCGTCTTGCTTCGTGATGACGATTTCGGCATCAGAGACATTCATGGCATTGCATGAAGGGTCGAGACACAACACGGTGTTGCCGTCCGGACCTTTCACTTCCGCCCTGCGCGCCCTGTGGTCGTGGCCGAAGAAGATGAGGTCGAATCCGTCCACTCCTTCCGCCGTGGCCTTGACGGCATCCTCCATGTATTGCGGAGTCTCGATGCCGCCGTCCCATCCGCTATGGAAGAGTCCCACTATGACGTCGGGCTTCTCGTTCTTTCTCAGATAGGCAATCCATTTCCTTGCCGACTGCCTGATGTCCTCAAACTTCAGTCCGCTCCAAAGGTCCTCCTCAAGCCAGTTGGGGATTGCCGGGGTGAGCATGCCGAGCACGGCAACCTTCACGCCGTCCCTTTCTATTATTGTGTATGGCTTCACATAGGGCAGACCGGTCTTGGTATCAACGATATTCGCGCCGAGGACTGGACAGTCCACCTCACCGACCCATTTGTCGTAAACCTTATGGCCAGGCTCCACGTCATGATTGCCGAACGAGGCGGCGTCATATCCCATGTAGTTGTATATCTTAGACACGATGTTCTGCTTGTCGGTCGCCACATAGTTGTAGTAATAGCATGACGGCTGCCCCTGCAGTATGTCGCCGTTGTCGAGCAGGATGACGTTTCTGCCGTATTCCCGTCTGAGATTGTTCACATACGAGCTGACGCGCGCCAGCGAACCTTTGGTTTCCCTGCGCTGTATGAAGTCGTAAGGGAAGAAGGCCCCATGCACATCACTTGTTTCGATGAGCCTGAGTCTCACCGTTTTTGTTTCTTGTGCCATAGTGTTGCTCAAGGCTGCGAAGCCGAGCATGGCGGTTAAAAGGTATTTCATTTTCATATCCGTTGCAAAGTTAAGTATAAAAAACGAGAGCGCATCTGATTGTCCCCAATTATTTATAGGCAAGTAGACGGATTGACATTCCGTACATTGCCCTCGGGAGGAATTCATCTCGACAATACCGGATAAATAAAAGGCAGGAGGAAAACACCCGTAATCAGGGGCTTCCTCCTACCTTTGTCTATTGCTGTTTGTTTCTATACTTGTATACTTCTATCCCGTAGACTTGTCTGCCCGTATTCCGGCTGCATGTCTACTCACAACCTGCCGGCTTCTTCACCACGAGCGATGCACCGATGCTTACAACCAATACGCCGACGATGAACACGAGCGACGATATGGCATCAATCTCAACGAATTCATGTATGAGCATCTTCACGCCGATGAACACCAACAGCACGCAGACACCGAGCTTCAGATAGCGGAACCTGTCGGCTATCGCCGCAAGGAGGAAGAACATGGCGCGCAGACCGAGTATGGCGAAGATGTTGGAGAAGAACACTACGTATGGGTCGAGCGAAACGGAGAACACCGCAGGGATGCTGTCGAAGGCGAAGATGAGGTCGCTGAACTCGATGACGAGCACCGTGACGAAGAGTGGTGTGAAAAGCAGCCGGCCGGCACGGCGCACGAAGAACTTGTCGCCCTCAAACTGCGTGTGTATCCTGCCCGTCTTTGCCAGCAGTTTCACGAGCGGATGCTTCTCCACGTCCATCTCCTCCTTCTTGTTGCGGTTGAGATACATCTTCACGCCGCTATAGACGAGCACCGCACCGAACACAAGCAATATCCAGTCGAAGCGGCTGATGATTGCCGCACCGAGGAAGATGAACACAAAGCGCAGCACGATGGCCCCAAGGATGCCCCAGTTGAGCACATGCTGGTATTCGTTCTTCCCCACTCCGAAGGATGTGAAGATCATCATCATCACGAAAAGGTTGTCCACGGAGAGCGTCTTCTCTATCAGATAACCGGAGATGTATGATATGGTCATGTAGTGGCGGTATTGCTGCAGACTCGCCTCGAAATCATCGGGATTGAGCTTCAGATGCGAGGCATAGCGCGAAGCGACGGCCTGCAGGTCGGAGAAATTCTCTATGCCGTGCACCATGTCGCCATGAAACCACAAGAACACGGAGAAGAGGAGGGCGAGGACAATCCATACGGCGGTCCATGTGCCTGCTTCGCGGATAGATACTACGTGAGCTTTCTTGTCGATAACAAACATATCGACCAACAGGATTGCGGCGATGAACACCACGAATCCTCCTAAAAACAATAATTCTGATAAGTCCATTTTCTACCTATTATATTATAAGGCGACTGCTTTTCTTTATTGAATTCTATCAATACAGTCAGATAATAAATACTTCATTTCTGTTGCATCAGCCTCAAGCTTTCACTTTTCTCAGGGCAATGCGGCTGCAAAATTAGCCATCATCTGTTACAATCCTGTTACAGAAACCGATATTTTATGTTTTTTATAGTCTTTTTCGTTATTGTGACGATGAAAATACAAATCGGTATGACTTGGGCATCATATTTTCCTTATATAAAACAATCCCCACAAATCTAGGAGGGTTATATCTTCTGCATCACATAATATGGAATTCCCCACAACGATTTAGGGATATTCCCCATCGTGTCTCAGTCTAAAGCTTTAACTTTGCGGACAGAAAACGGAAGTATAACCCCCAAAAACGATAAGATTATGAAAAAGATTATCCTTATGGCACTGGCTGCACTGATGCTTACCGGAACCTCCGCACAGGCACAGGCTTACACAAAAAGCAGATATTACAATTCACGCACAGGACACCTGGATTACAGCAGGCAAAGGAATATGTTTGAGAACGGAGACAACTACTACGGATTGCGCATCGGCCCCTCGTTCTCTACGGTAAACTCCGACGATCCGACCCTCGACGGCGGCGACTCGCAGACCGGACTGAACATCGGCGTTGTGGCAGGAATAGCGCTCTCCGACCAGACTCCGCTCTTCCTCGAAACCGGTCTCTACTACACGGAGAAGGGCGGCAAGAAGAAGCTCTCCGACGGCAAGAAGATGACCTACGACCTGAATTATCTTGAGGTGCCGATTACCGTGAAATACGCCTACGCACTGGACGACCACTTCTCCATCCAGCCGTTTGCCGGCGGCTATCTCGCCTGCGGCGTGGGCGGAAAGATAAAGAACTACGGAGCGCGCGAATCGGAAAGCTCGTTCTCAAGCGACCGATTCAAGCGGTTCGACGGCGGACTGCGTCTGGGCTGTGGAGCGGCATACGATATGTTCTATTTCGATGTGACCTATGACATCGGCCTTGCCAACATCTGCCACGACGAGTTCGACACATCGCACAACGGCTGTCTGACGCTTAATTTCGGCGTGAACTTCTGACAGCCTGCGCCAATCTGTAAAACAAACAAGACCGGGATGAAAGCCTGACAATGCTTCATCCCGGTCTTGCCGTATATCCTTTTATGTTCGGAACTTCACGATTTTATGTTCAGAACTTCACGATGATACGGAACACCTTGCCCGGATTCTCGCTCCATTCCTTCATCGCAGCCTCTGCCTCCTCGGGCTTCACCACTTTGGTGATGAAGGGCTTGATGTCGTATTTGCCCGACTTCACACAGTTGATTACCGCACGGAAGTCTTCTGGTGTGGCATTGCGCGAGCCGCGAATGTCGAGTTCCTTCTGAACGAACAGTTTAGTCTGGAAGGAAATCTCTGTCTTGGCATATCCTATGCATACTACTCTGCCCGTAAAGCCAACCTCATTGACGGCAGTAACGTATGTCACCGGACTTCCCACAGCCTCTATAACGACATCGAGACCGAAGCCATTGGTGATTTCCTGAACACGGGCATGCACATCCTCCGTCATGGAATTGATGGAATAAGCCGCGCCCACCTTTTTTGCCAGTTCCAGCTTTTCGTCATCGATGTCGCATGCCACAACTGTTGCACCACGACGTGAGGCACGAATGACAGCACCCAGACCGACCATTCCACAACCTATAACCATCACGATATCATTGTCCATAACCTGCGCTCTTGACACGGCATGGAAACCAACGCTCATCGGTTCTATAAGAGCACATTCCTTTACTGGGATATCTCCCGTTGGGATTATCTTGTTCCAAGGAAGCACGGCATATTCGCACATCACTCCCTGGCGCTGCACGCCAAGTGTTTCATTATCCTTGCAGGCATTGTATCTGCCATTGCGACAGGAAGAGCAGTGTCCGCAGTTGGTGTATGGATTCAATGTTACCGTCATTCCGGGTGTCAGATTCTCCGGCACGCCCTCGCCTACTGCCTCTATCACGGCACCTACCTCATGGCCTGGCACAACAGGGAGCTTCACCATAGGATTGCGTCCAAGATACGTGTTGAGGTCTGAACCACAGAAGCCTACATATTTTATCTTTACCAACACCTCGCCGGCACCAAGCACCGGCTTTTCAATTTCCGTAACCCTCATCTCATTGGGGGCAACTATCTGTACTGCTTTCATCTTTTGATTGTTTTTATATTCATGTTTTGCATGTCTTCGACATGATGTCTGTTTACAAGTTGACAAGTCAACAGCCTATTCCGACATATTCTTTAGCCTGCGTGGTATTTCAAGATTGCCGAAGCCATAGAAGTCCACGGCATTTTCTCCGAGGAATAGTGCTTTCTCCTTGTCTGTCAGTACATCGGTCTTCAGGATAAAGTCATACGACATCTTGTAGGTTATCGCCGTGATGGTGCGTGGATAGTCGGAACCCCACATCAGCTTTTCCGCCCCTACCATATCTATAGCCTCACGGATGGCTCTCACCGCACTTGGATAAGGATAGAACTCACTGTTGAAGAGCCATGTTATTCCTCCCGACTCCACGTATACGTTCTTGTTTCCGGCAAGCATTATCTGCTCTTCCCATCCGGGCTGTGTGACCATACCGAAATGGCCGATGGCTATTTTCAGCTCGGGACATTCTGCTATCACCTCCTTTATCTCATCCATCTGCTGATGGTTTTCCGCAAGACATATTGAGAGTATCATCCCCTTCCGTTCCATCAGTTTGAACATCTCCATCATCTCCGGAGAGTTAAGATACACCCGTCGGTCATTGAGAATCAGCCTATGACCGGGAATGGCTATACCGCGAAAACCTCTGCCATAGAGTTCTTCCACCTGTCTGACAGGACTGCCATTGAAGAAATCGAACATGCCGAATACGAAGAAGCGTTCAGGATATTTCCGTTTCACCTCCTCAAGATAGTCGTTCTGTATGCCGTCGATAAGCTCCTGTACGACAACAGCTCCTGCCACCTGTGCATAGTCCATGTTGGCAAGAAAGATCTCTGCCGTGTTCCTTCCGTCAATAATAAACGGTGGCAACATCTGCACCTCTTCGGTTAGGAAAAACGACCTGCCGTTCTCCGTTGTCTTTATCTTCATCCCATTCCACGACGTGTCCTGATGGAGCCACAGGTGTGAATGGGCATCTATTATTTTGAAATCCATAAATTCAATTCTGGTCAGGTTAGTAGTCAAGAGTTTGTGCCTACGAGCCATACCTTTATGTATTAGCCCATCTCACTCTCATATGGTCGCCGATGATTTTCTGTACATCCTCTACGAGCTGTTCATCCATAGGAGCATTCACGTAGTCGATGTTTTTAAGCACATTGGCTGGATTGGCAGAACTGAACAGTGTCGTGGCTATATGGCTGTTGTTGCTGCAGGAATACTGCACGGCGAGTTTCTCTATCGGATAACCTTTCTCCTCGCAATATGCGGCAGCCTTGGCACATGCTTCCTTCAGAGAATCTGGTGCCGGATGCCATGCCGGAGCACCACGCTTGGAGAGCAGTCCCATTGAGAATGGCGAAGCATTGATGACGCCAATATTGTTCTGTTCGAAGAAGTCGAAATATTCGTTCAGCAGTTCGTCGTTCAGACAATAGTGGCAGAAGCAGAGTACCGATTCAACGGTGCCTGCCGGCACATGTTCTATTACCCACTTCAGGTTCTCCGGCTGCAGGTCGGTGATGCCCACATGCTTCACCACTCCCTCCTCGCGCAGCTTAACAAGAGCCGGCAGCGTTTCGTCCACAATCTGATGCAGGTCGGCAAACTCCACGTCGTGCACGTTGATGAGGTCGATATAGTCGATGTGCAGGCGCTCCATGCTCTCATAAACACTGTCGGTAACGCGTTTCGCGGAATAGTCCCATGTGTTCTTTCCGTCTTTTCCATATCGTCCCACCTTCGTAGAAAGATAATACTTGTCGCGCTGAATGTCTACCAATGCCTTTCCGAGCACTGTTTCCGCCTTCAGATGTCCGTAATAAGGAGAAACATCAATAAAGTTGATGCCGTTCTCCACTGCCGTATGCACAGCCTTTATTCCTTCTGCCTCGCGGATGTCGTGGAAGACTCCTCCGAGCGACGAAGCTCCGAAACCAAGGTTCGACACACGCATGCCTGTTTTTCCTATTTCATTATAAACCATAATCGATTGTTTTTAAAAGTTAACGAGTTAACGAGTTGACAAGGAGATTAGTTTTTCTTGACATTCTATGGTTACAAGTCCTGAACGAGCAAGGCAAGTCTACTTGTCTACTTGTCAAAGACACTATATATAAGGTGGACGAACATCTTGTTGTTTTGTAACCATTATGGAAATGAATTTGTTTTGCAAGTTGACGAGTTGCCAACAATTGTACAAATTATAATTAAAAATACCTATTACTCTACATTTCTTCCAAATAAAAGATTATCTTTGCAAACGAATTAGGCAGCATCATATCATTACTGCCCTTCCTGTGACTACAATTGTCTTTGTACGAGCGTCATCCACAGACTATATAATCTTTGCAAAACAAAACAAAACAATTTATACAAAAACATTTCAAACAACTATGGTAAGTAATAACATTCCTCAAGTCAAGCTCGGCATCATCGCCGTTAGCCGTGACTGTTTCCCTATCGCACTGTCTACACAGCGCCGTGAGAACATTGTAAAAGAATATAAAGGCGAGATCTTCAATTGCCAGACTACAGTGGAAAACGAACAGGATATGCTGAAGGCTGTCAGCGAAGTCAAGGCTGAGGGCTGCAACGCCCTCGTGGTCTTCCTCGGCAACTTCGGTCCTGAAACTCCAGAGACACTCATTGCAAAGCATTTCGACGGTCCGGTGATGTTTGTGGCTGCTGCCGAAGGCGACGGCGACATGATAAACGGTCGTGGCGACGCTTATTGCGGTATGCTCAACTGCTCCTACAATCTGGGCATGCGCCATCTGAAGGGCTACATACCTGAATATCCAGTCGGCACCGCTGACGAAGTTGCCAAGATGATAGAAGACTTCGTGCCGGTGGCTCGTGTCATTCTCGGTCTCAAAGGCTTGAAGATTATCACCTTCGGTCCTCGCCCACAGGACTTCTTCGCTTGCAACGCCCCTATCAAGGGTCTCTACGAACTGGGAGTTGAGATTGAGGAGAACTCTGAGCTCGACCTTCTCGTGGCTTACAAGGAGCACGAAAACGACCCACGCATCGACGAGGTATGCAAGGATATGGCTGAAGAAATGGGAGAAGGCAAATACTATCCTGACCTCAGCCGCCGCATGGCACAGTTTGAGCTAACACTCCTTGACTGGGCTGAGCAGCACAAGGGCTCTCGCCAGTATGTAGTATTCGCCGACAAATGCTGGCCGGCTTTCCCAAGCCAGTTCGGATTCGAGCCGTGCTACGTGAACAGCCGTCTGGCAAGCCGCGGCATCCCCGTAGCCTGCGAGGTTGACATCTACGGTGCTCTCTCTGAGTACATCGGAATGTGTGCTTCTGACGACACCGTTACTCTGCTCGATATCAACAACTCTGTACCTAAGTATATTTACGACGAGGATATCGTAAAGAAATACGACTACAAGCTCACAGATACATTCATGGGCTTCCATTGCGGAAACACGCCGCAGTGCAAGATGTGCTCCGCACGCGCCATCAAGTACCAGCTCATACAGAACCGTCTGTTGGAGAACGGCGGCACACCGGACTTCACACGTGGTACTCTGGAGGGCGACATCGCTGCAAGTCCTATAACATTCTACCGTCTGCAGTGCGACTCTGAGGGCAACCTCCGTTCATACATCGCCGAAGGTGAGGTACTTGATGTACCGACACGTTCATTCGGTGGCATCGGTATCTTCGGCATCCGTGAGATGGGCAGGTTCTATCGCCACGTGCTCATCCAGAAGGGCTATCCTCACCACGGAGCCGTAGCTTTCTCACACGTAGGAAAGACTCTCTTCGAAGTATTCAAATATCTTGGCATCAAGGATATAGCATACAACCAGCCTAAGAGTCTGCCTTACCCAACAGAGAATCCATGGGCATAACTGACCGCTGAACAAGCGGCAACGAAACATAACAAAGCCGCCCGGCTACTCTGCAATAGAGTGCCGGGCGGCTTCTTTTTCCTTATACATCCACCTGAAGGAATGTTCTTCCGTCAGGGGATGTCACGCTTTTCTGTATTTTACTCCACAACAAGCTTCTTGCCGTTCACCACATAGATGCCCTTCTGCAGGCTCTTCACGCATCTGCCCACGGGCTGTCCGCCGATGGTGTATATCATGCCGCTGACTTCAGCCGCAGGCTCCAAGCTGTCGATTGCCGTAGGAACGCCGTCGGTGTTCACCGTGAAGCGTCCGGCATCCATGCCCTCCGGCATCTGGATATATGCGCTCATGCCATTGATTATGTTCGCTCCTTCGGTCTCAGCGTCGGGATAATACAGCGAGCAGTCGGCACCCAGCATCACGTCGGTCGGCAGCAGCTCTGTCTTGCCCGTAACGCCGACGAACCTGTAGACGTTGCCTGCGTTGTCGGTATACTCTGCCGGTGTGTTTGCAGCCGAAATGCTGCCACGGAAGAAGATGCTTCCATCCACGTCGCTGGCAGGCTTGAACAAGTATGGCACTCCAGCCTCTATCTCTGTAGCCTCAACGAACACCATCTCGCTGTTCTCCACACGATGGAACCTGCGGATGGATGCAGTCTCGCCAAACATCTCTGCCACCTCTTCGCTGTTCAGGCTGAACGGGAAGCAAACGGCATTCCAGTTCTCGCTGGAGAGCTTGCGGTCGAGCTTGATGTTCACGCTCTTGCCATCGTTGGCAGCGATAGCCGCCGCATTGTCGGCATCCTCGGCTATTGCCACGAGCTTCACAATCTTCACGTCATCGATGAACACGTTGTAGTTCACCGGACCACCCCAGAAGCTGGCGTGCTCGCCCCAGAACTCAAGTCGTGTGGTCGGTGTTCCGTTCGGAATAACGATGGAATACTCCTTGAATTCGCCTACAGACAGCTTTACCGACTGTTCCAAAATGGTGCTGTCGGCATCAACCACCGTAATCTTCAGCGTCGGGTCCATGGGGTTGTTCTTCACAGCGGCTCCTGCCTTGAATGTGAGCAGCGCGGTGCCGTTGAGATATTTCATGTCGGGGGAGATGAGTGATGCCTGACCGAAGATGTTCAGACACTTGTCTGCCGGAAGCACAGTCTGCAGCAGTCCGCCCGTGGTGGATTTCTCATACCATCCGCCGTTGTCGCAAAGGCCGTCGTCGAAGGTATCGCCGTCGCCCGACTCCCATGTGCCATCGTTTCCGCCAGTGCCTTCCACATTGTCGAAAGTCTCGCAGAAGATGTTTTCCGGATCTGCCACGCGCAGTGTGTAGCTGGCGGTGTATGGTTCATAGAGGTCGTTGCCGGCGTATGCAGCGGTGATGATGGTCTCGCCGAGCGCGAGAACCGTCACGTTGCCTTTGCTGTCGACAGTTGCCGTTTCCGTGTTCGAGCTGCCGAACGTGAGCAGTTCGCCCATGTCACCGGTGCCTACGTGGGTAGGCATCACCAGCAGCGGAGCCACATAGCTGTCCTTGTCGTCAACATATATCACGTCGAGCCCGCGCTCAAAGAAGAACGCGTAGTCTCTCTTCTTGCATGTGATGGAGAATGAAGCCGAGGCATCCTCATACATCTCGTCGTTTTCCACCATAGCCGTGATGGTGGCATCGCCGGTTGCAAGGATTGTCACTTTTCCGTCTTCATTCACCGTTGCCACCTCCGGGTTCGATGAGGCATAGGCAACAGCCAGTCCCTCTACCACCTCTTCGCCCGAAGTAAGCGTGAGTGCCGGAGCTGAGTAGCTGTCTTTCTCGTCGCCGAACACGGTGTCGTGCTCGCACTCATAGGCGAGTGTGAGCGGATTCTTAGAGTAGTTTATGGTGTAGGAAATGTCGGCGGCGGCGTCATACACGCCTTCTTCACCGGCGTATGATGCCGTGATTGTTGCTGTGCCCAAGCTGCCGAAGGTCAGGGCTCCCGTGTTCTCGTCCACGCTCACCACCTCTGCATTGCTGCTTGCATACTTCACGGCAGCCCCCTCTATCTGGGTATTCTCCTTGTTCTCGGTCACTATTGCCGTCGGTGCGGCGAAAGCACTCTCCTTACCCTTGTACACATTGTAGCCTGGCTGCGCGTCGGTACCGAAAGAGAGTGTGGTTGACACGGTGGAAGCGAGGGTCACCGTCACCTTCTTCACCTTGAACGATGATACGGTGTACGACATCTCGATGTTGCTGCTCAGTCCTGTCCATGTGCCGGTGGAGGCATCGAACGAGCCTTCGTTCACACTTTTTATCTTTCCCAGGTTGCTGCCTTCGAGCACAACGCTCACGATTTTTCCCACAGTAGAAGACACTGTCAGTTTTTGTGTGAACATGCTGTTGAACTGGTATGGGTTCTCCCCCAGCTTGGCATACGTTCCGCCGAAAGTCACTCCGTTTTTCTCAATCTTGTCTTCTCCCGAAATAGACCATCCGGATATACTTCCCTTGTCTATTCCTGCCTCAAACACAACTGTTGTTTGGGCAAATGCTGCTCCACTAACAAACAGGAACAGCGACATGAGTACAAGCCTCATGCTTTGTTTCATCAAATTCATATACCTTTTTCTTTTTTATTTTTTTATTGTCATCTCCAAAACAATTCGCAACCAAGGGCGGACGGCAGGAGCCGCACACCGCTTTTTTATGGCTCACGCCAGAATGATGCCTACCTCACTTCTATTATTTTGTGTGTCTGCAGCGACAAGTGCCACTCGGGATGGCGCAGACAATAGTCTATCGCCCCTTCGAGATTGCGGCGGTTCTGCGCCTTGTCCTTAACGTCACAAGGTTGCAGGCTGTACATCTCCGCCTTCACATTATTATATATATCTATCTTTGCGTCATCGCCCTCGTAAACCACCTTCAGCTCGTCGACATGCTCCAGTCTCACCTCCTCGTATTTCGGCGAACAGGTAATCCAGTCCACATGGCAACCCTCAGGCAGCCGCCGCGTGCCGTTGGTCTCCATCTGAACGAAGAATCCGGCAGCATGAAGCTTGCCGGTGAGTGATGGTGTAATCTGCAACAGCGGTTCGCCGCCGGTTATCACAGCGTGGCGCGCCGGATACTTGCTTGCCTCGGCAACAATCCCGTCTTCCGTCATCTCCTCGTAGGCGGAATGGTCGGTGTCGCAGAACGAGCACTTCAGGTTGCATCCCGAAAAGCGGATGAATACGGCAGGCGTTCCGGCAAAACGGCCCTCGCCCTGCAAGGAATAGAAAATCTCGTTTACTCGCATCCCTGGTCTCCGTTTGGCGCATCCTCATCCTTGATGTAGGTGACGCTGTTGTTTGAACTCTCCTCCACGTCTACCCTGTAGCAATGCTCCACCTGACCGCACACCCAATGCGCGATGTTCTCCGCCGTAGGATTGAACGGCAGCAGTTCGTTGAAGTTTCCGTGGTCGAGATAGTTGTGTATCCTGTCCTTGATATGCTTGAAGTCAACCACCATTCCCGTTTCGTTCAGCTCGCGTGACTTACAGTAGACGGTGATTATCCAGTTGTGTCCGTGGAGATTTGTGCATTTGCTCTCGTATGGCAGACTGAGTCTGTGGCAGCCTGCTATCTCCATTTTCTTTTTTACGTAATACATTTATAATGAAGCTAATTCGGGTGCAAAGTTAGCAGAAAAAATTTGTTTCCATATTATAAGTAAATGATCTAAATTATTTATATATATCAGTACTAATATGGTTCATTTTCC
>USSF01000036.1 GCA_900557405.1 uncultured Prevotella sp. | reverse complement strand
ATTGGCGCTCGGATCTTGCACGCATCGGCTATGTGCTGACATCGCTCACCATCGGTTCGGACGACCGCAACAACGTGTACTTCACGTTGGGAAAGGCGAACCTCTCTACTGGAATCAACCAAATTGCAAACAATTCCATTCTAATACGCCAAGCCACTACCGAGCGTGCCGGTGTCATGCGTGCGCAGCAGGTGCAGGACTTGAACAAGTGCAAGGCTGATATCTCCAAGTATTTCTCTTCGCTTTCAACTTTGGAGGAAACAATCTTAAATCTACAAAAGGGTATTGCAAATATCAGTCTCCGTGTTTCCAGAAACACCAAAGCAACCACTGTCAACGCTGAAGATATCCTAAAGATTCAGACGGATATCAAGTCGCTTGCATCGCAGATGAAATCGTTGCAAACGGACATTCAGAAGTTTGCCACGATGAAGCAAGCTACGCAGATGCACATTGAATGTATCATCACTGACAGCACTCTCGTGATACAGGATGCCTACCGTTATATCCGGCAAGGGCTTACACCGGTCATTTTTCGACACTCGGTGCGTACAAGTCGCAAGCAGGAGGATAAAAACGGTGTGCGTGAGTATCTTCCACGGCGACGTGGCTGGAACCGCTTTTATGACGACCGAAAGATTAGTGTGAATAGTGGCGATGAGATTTCTTTCCGTCTGGATAAGGAGGGCGACCCGAACAGAGGAAAGTTTTTTACTGAACCTGGTGTGTTGTTCAGCGACTGCCGTGCCGTCATCGACCCCAATACGCAAAGGCTTTTGGAAGTCCGCATTTACTTTGGCAAACGCTCCTATAACATTCTCGGCATCAATCGACATTTCCGCTTCGCCATCGGATTTTACAAGAAGTCTAAAGATTATGGTCCGTTCCAGTTCGGAGAACTCCGAACTAACCTCGCTGAATTCAGGGTAATTGCAAGAGCTGATAGAGTTGATGGTAGCAACAATTACGAACTCACCTTCATTTTCAGTATGTAAACGAAAATGAGCCATGGTTTCTCCGCAAGGAGGCCACCACAGCTCGGATGCAAAATGGTGTTCGCGACACCACGCTGCCAAAGAGCAATGGTCCAATCGACCACAACTCAATACAAAGATAACCACATCATATTAACTCTCAAAAGACAATTCATTATGACAAAAGAAACTAAGGAAAACGTGCAGATTGTATCTGCCATAGCTATGCTCATCGGAGGATTCCTCCTCGCTGTCGCAGGATTCATCGTACCTCCCACCGGACAAATACACGAGTCTGTCCTGGGTGTATTCGCAGAGTGTCTTATCTACGCCGGGTCTATCTTCGGTGTCACTATCTACATACAGACTAAGTATGCAGAACTACGCTCGTACCTCGATGACAAACTGAAACGGAAGGAGGAGAAGGATGCGCAAGATTGATCTCATCATCGTCCATTGCTCTGCCACGCCCGAAGGCAAGGACTTCACCACGGCAGACATCGACCGCTGGCATCGGCAGCGAGGCTTTGCTTCCATCGGATATCACTTCGTCATCTACCGCGACGGCTCTGTGCATCATGGCAGACCGCTCGCACAAGTGGGAGCGCACTGCCAAGGGCACAACGCCCATTCCATAGGCATCTGCTATATCGGTGGTTTGACCGCCGACGGCAAACACCCTAAGGACTCTCGTACTGAAGAGCAAAAGTCCGCATTGGTGGCACTTCTTCGCAAACTCCGGGTGCAGTTCCCCAATGCCAAAATCCGAGGACATCGCGACTTCGCTGCCAAAGCGTGCCCATCATTCGATGCCACGGCAGAGTATGCAAACATCTAAACCCTACGATATGAAACATATCCTAATCCTTATTCTTTGTGCATTTGTACTGGCGTGCAAGAGCACAAAGACAGCATCATCATCCAATGAAAGTGAGCGAAACGCCGTTTCGCAAGCTCAATGGCGATCCGCTCAGAATCTTTCATTCAGTTCCCTACAGAGGCTTACCGCCCTTTCATTCGATAGCTGCGTCTTCACATTCGGGGGTGTCGACACGTCGGCAACCCCTCAATGTTCCGCCATCAGCTATCCATCGGGCAAGCCCCTGTCCAATGACAAGGCAAAGCCTCCATCTTACCACGGCAAGCCTTCAGCTATAAGTCACGGCAAGCCGTCTTCTCTCAGACTCTACGGATTTCACCTTTCCCAAGAGGAAAAGGAGGAGTCCGCAGCTGCACAGCAGGTGGAAGACAGCATCGCAATAGCGAAGCAGTCTTCATCCGACAAGTCGCAGGACATCATCAAGTCAAGGTCTTCAGTACCTTTCACGGCAAAGCTCGCTATTGCCGTCCTGATGATGATAACGGCAGTAGCCGTCATCTTCTTTATCCGTCGCTATCTCGCCGGCAGACGACGACACTTCGGTCACAGGCTCCCGAATTCATTACCTGGCAGCTCCGGCGGTGCATTGTTCGGTGGCGAGGACAAGCCATTGCATGGCTAAGTGAAATTGTGGGGTGCTCCATTGCGTTCCGTCGCTTTGGGCTTCTGTTGCAAAATAAGTATGCCACTTCCCTGATCCGCACCATGTCTCTTTTTCTCGGATGTGAGGAGGACAAATCGCCTGAAGTCGAATAGTCCTCCATACATTCGAGAAAAGTGCAAGCACACAAGTCACGGTACGGGGTAAGCAACATACACATTTCTCCACGGCAGCCCAAAGCCCCTCCACTTCATTACACGCCCCACAATTTCACGGCTACGCCAGTCCTCGCCACCGAACAATGCACCACCTACGCACATGATTGACGCATCACCCAGCTAAGCAACGCTTGCAGCTAGCTTGTCTGACCTCCTCGTCAATCATCAACACGCAAGCGTCATCCGTCTTCCACGTCATTTCATTCCGTCATTCTTCTCCACATCTGCGATGTCATTTGTTTTTTTAGCACATCGAAGATGTCTATCTATCATCATCAAAGGTGAATAGTGTTGCACACCCTTCACCTTTCTTAATAGGTACGGACACAAGCTCCATTGCATTGCGCATAAGTCCGTGCAGCTTCGCTCTATTGTTTATCATCTCGCTATGCTCAATCTTCTCTTCTTCAGCCGAAAGGCAGTGGCTCTCCACTCCCGTGTCCGTCCGTTATGCGCCACATCCTTTCGTCCACTGTTGCGAAAGGATATTGCGCTACATTCCATTACGTTATCATTCCGGAGTTTCTCTATGACTCTGCGAGCCATGGAGAAGTCCTACATTACCACTTCATTACATTCCACTTCATATCCATTCGCTTCGGGTAAGGCAGAGCCTTCTGCTTCCTATAAGGCTGCGCCTTCATGGTTTGGTAAAGCTGCGCTTTCTATTGTCTGTCAATGCGAGAAAGCCGTCTGACTTATGGCAATCAAGATTGCTATAAGTCTGACAGCACTCTCGCTTATTCAAATAGGTATGGCAGAGGTATGGGATAGAAAAGGTAGTGCGCCTAATGTCGGGCAAGACCGACAGGCGCATTACCTTTTTATCCCTCACCACTGCCGCATTACCGCCCGATGGGTCGGGCGTGGCGTGGTGGCTCGCTTGGTGTGGTGGGCGGTGGTTCAGTAGCACGAAAGAGCGCAGTATAAAGCCGAAACCTTCGCTTTTTCTCGCATATATTGCAACATCCGCAAGTCATTGATGCCCATCCGATACCCAATAGCCTTTCGTAGTACGGCAAGACCCTCGGTTTGCTCGGCTTGGAGGCTTAAAGTGCCGAAAATAGAGCGTTTGACGCATCCGAAACCCTATATCGTGCCGAAACCCGATGCTTTGCCGAAACCTTTTGTTTGTTTCAGCCTTATTTGCTCAAGCCGAAACCCTATATCGTGCCGAAAACTCGGTGTTCTTCCGAAACCTTTTGCTTGTTTCTGCCTTATTTGTTCAAGTCGAAACCCTTGTTTTTCGTGGAACTTGGAGTTGTTGGGCATCAGCGTGAAACCTCGGCTCGCTTTCGTCATCAGCGAAACTTGCAAGCCTTTTTCGTCACTTTCTGCCTTTTCGCCTTTTGGCGCAACTAAGGCGGTTTTGCGAGTGTGAGAAACTAAATATTAACATTTGTTTACATATTCCGCAAAGGTCGGGCGGTTGTAGTCGTCAGCAAGGACAGGGCGGTCGGGGGGTCTTTATCAAGACGGGTTAAGGGAAAATCCCTTAACAATCCCTTAACGGCTTGATACACAAGCCTTTCGTTTTTCTATCGCTTAATTTTCGTCGGTTTTTGTCGGCGCCAGAGTGCCTAAATCGGGCGAAACTGCCTTATTTCTCGTCTTTTGAGTGGTGTTTGAGCGGTGTTATTTTTGCGTATCATTAACCAATAAAATTGAAAGACGTATGTCGAATATAAACACCAATGCGACAGTTACGCTCACTGTAAACGGAAAACAGGCGGAAGATATGCTCCTGAAACTGAAATCTCAGGCTGCAAACCTCGAAAAAGCCATTGAGAAAGCGGCAGCAGCAGGAAACAAACAGCAACTCACGAAGCTAAAGCGTGAACTGAAGGAGACTAATCGCCAAATCTCGCAGATTGAAAATGCTGCAAAAGGGGTCGAGCATGTTCTGCAACGACTCGATGAAACTTCGCCAAAGGAACTGAACCGCACATTGTCACAGCTGAAGCGTAACCTTAATGGGCTTGAACGGGGAAGCGAAGAGTGGAACAGACAATGTGAGGCAATAAAGCGTGTAAAGGCGGAGATTGCCAAAGTGAACTCGCAGTTGCGAGAGAATGAGAGCCTGTGGGAACGGATGAACCGAAAGTTGAACGACTGGCAAACAGCTCTTGCCGGCATTGCTGCTGCCATCACGGGTATCATCATGGCAGGACGCTCGGCGGTGAACGCTTTTGCAGATATGGACCAGGAGATGGCGAATGTGCGCAAATTTACGGGGATGAACGCTTCGGAGGTGGAGCAACTGAATGAGGACTTCCAGGAAATTGACACCAGAACGGGGCGTGAGGAGTTGAATAAGTTGGCGCAGGAAGCTGGACGATTGGGCAAAACATCGCAGGAGGATGTCTTGGGCTTCGTGAAAGCTGCCGACCAAATCAATGTGGCTTTGGACGACCTCGGTGATGGGGCTACGCTGACTCTTTCAAAATTGACAAACATCTTCGGTGACGAGGAACGCCTCGGCACGGAGAAAGCTCTGCTTGCCGTGGGTTCCGTTATTAATGAGTTGTCGCAGAACTGCACGGCTTCGGCTCCATATCTCGCAAACTTCACACAGCGCATGGCTGGCGTGGGTGCCCAGGCGAAGATGACTATCCCGGAAATCATGGGCTTCGCTGCGGTGCTGGATAGCCAGGGACAGGCGGTGGAAATGTCGGCAACTGCTGTTTCCAAAGTCATTATGGATATGTTCAAGGAGAACGACAAGATAATAAAAGCTACTGGACTTAATGCGAAGGAGTTTAACGAAACGCTGAAGAAGAGCACTAACGAGGGACTTCTTATGTTGCTGGATCGTCTGCACGAATTGGGCAACATCGACGTACTGGCTCCAGTCTTCAAGGATATGGGCGAGAACGGTGCCCGTGCTGCGCAGGTGATTTCAGCTCTTGCTGGTAACCTCGATTTGGTGCGATGGGAGCAGGAGGAAGCTACTAAGGCGTTTGCAGAGGGTACATCTGTCACGAATGAGTTTAATGTGCAGAACAGTACGGTGCAGGCAGGACTTGACAAAGCTCGCAAGGGTGTGACGGAGATGGCGGTGGCACTCGGTGAGCAGCTGCAGCCGATAATGAAGCATGTCATCTCTTCCACCACTTTGTTGTTGAAGTTCATGTCTACTTCTATCACGTTCATAAAGGAGAACGCTTTTACTTTGGCTTCGCTGACTGCTGCTTTCATTGCCTATAAGATTGCGGTGAACGCTTCAAACATTGCCTTCAAGGCGCATTATGCGTGGCTTGTTATCTGCAAGACGGCAACGGCTGCGTACAAAACTACGGTGGCTACCTTACATGCTGCGCACTTACTTCTGCAGATGGGGCTCGCAAAACTGCAGGGCAACTGGGTACGTCAGTCATGGCTGATGTCGGACCTCAAAAAGCAGGGTGCTCTGCTCGCATCGGGCTATGGTGCGATAGCTGCCGGAGCCATTGCTCTCGGTGCGGTTCTGTATAAGTTATACAAGAAGATGACGGAGGTGTCGCAAGCAGAAAAGGATTTGCAGGAGATACGCAAGCGTGGGCAAGAGGGCATCATCGACGAGAAGAACAAGATTGATGCGCTTATTGCTGTGGCTCGCGATGAAACGCAGTCGCTGAAGGACAGACACACGGCGATTGATGCGCTCAACAAGATTATCCCGAACTATAATGCCCAGTTGGATGATACCACGGGCAAGTATAAGGAGAATAAGAAGGCTCTTGATGATTACTTGAAGTCGTTGACTCGCAAGTATGAGATTGAGGGTGCTAAGGATAAGTTGCGTGATATCGGAAAGCAGCGTGTCGACCTTAATCTGGAAAAGCAGAGGCAGGAGCGTGTCGTTGCCATGGATGAGATGGAGGCAAGGACGGAAACGGTTATGCCGGGTCAGGAGGGAAAGGTGGTGCAGTTGGGTGTCAACTCGTTGCGTGCCTCGAACAGACGTGCGCTTGCCAAGACAAAGGAGGACCTGGCGGAGCTTGACCAGCGTGAGGCGAACATCTTAGGCATATATGGCGAAGACATCAAGAAGGAGGCACTCAATGACGCGAAGAAAGAACAGAAGCAGGAACAGCAGACGCAGAACCCTCCATACACGCCTCCTAAGACGGACAAGAAGACAAAGACAGAGGATGTGCTGAAACCGCAGAAGGACTGGAAGACCAGGGAGCAAGCTCTCAACCGCATTGCGTATGCCAAAGGTGAGAAGGACTTTGAGGAGTACACGAACCGCATGACGGAGATTGATATGGAGTACAATCAGAAAGTTATGGCTAATGGCAAAGCTACGAGTGAACAGAAGCTGGAAGCGGAAGCAGCGTACTATGAGGCGAAGAAGAAACTCGCTGATGACAAGAACACGCAATCGGCGAAGCAGGAGAACGACTACTATAAAGAACTTGTTGCTACGGAGAAACAGCGGTACATTGATGGCAAGGTGGATCAAAAAACGTTTGATGATGCGCTTGAACTCATGGAGTTGGAGCATCTGCGCCGTTTGACGAAGGTCTACACGGACGGTTCTAAGGAACAACTGCAAGCGCAGAAGAATTATCAGAATAAGCTCGTTGAAAACCAAAAGCGTAATCAGAAGACCATCGAGGACAACGAGAAGAAACATCAGAAGGAGCTTGCCAAAATCAAAGAGGACTACTTCGGGGATAACAAGTCGGAGAAGAAAGAGAAGTATGATAAGGACTCTTCCGCTTTGGATGAAGTGTATGCCCAGGAGATAAAGGCTGCTGGCGACGATGCTAAGGAGAAGCTGCGCATCGAGGAAGCGTATCAAAAGGCAAAGGTGGCACTGGCTAAGAAGTACGGCCAAGAGTATAACGACACAAGCAAGAACTTCCTCGAAAACATGACGGAGGACATCACGGAGTGGCTGAACTCGGACCTCGGACAGGCGGTGCAAGGCTCTTTTGACACGCTGACATCGGGCATGTCTTCAATATTTTCGGGCATGACTTCGCTCATTCAGGCGGAACTGGAGATACAGACTGCTGCCATCGAGAAGCGGTATGATAAGGAGATATCGCAAGCGGAGGGCAACAACTACAAGGTGAAGAAGCTCGAAGAGCAGAAACAGAAAGAGTTGGCTAAGAAGAAGAACGAGGCGAACAAAAAGATGTTTGCTATGCAGGTCATTCAAGCGGTGGCGCAGACGGCACAGAACGCCATCTCGGCGTATGGCTCGGCAGCGGCAATTCCGCTTGTGGGTTATATCCTGGCACCAGTGGCTGCTGCAATGGCGGTGGCTGCAGGAGCAATTCAGATTGCTGCAATCAAAAAGCAACAGCAAGCGAGTGAAAGCCAGGGCTATGCCAAAGGTGGCTTTACTCCGAATGGCTCCAAATTTCAAGAGGTGGGCGTGGTTCATGCCGGAGAATGGGTGGCTTCGCAGGAGATGCTTGCCAACCCGGTTGCGCGTCCTATCATCAACGCCCTGGACTATGCGCAGCGGACTAACACCATCGGATCCTTACGAGCCGATGATGTGAGCCGGACTATTGCGCCTGTTGCATATAGCACGCCACAACAGCAACAGCCTATCATCGTGCAGCAGCAGCCGGACGGACTGGCTACGGCTGCAATCGTGCAGAACACAAAGGCAATGCAGAGTTATGCCGACACGATGAAGCAGTTGGAGAAGCGATTGAGCGAGCCTTTCGTCACGGTGAACACGGTCACGGGTGACACTGGCATCAAGCAAGCGCAGGACGAGTATGACACACTAATCCGTAACAAGACACCAAAGAGTAGGAGAAAGTGAGTAACCTCTGGTTAATGGTGAGCCTCGCCAATTGTCATTACATACATAGCAATAAATAAGAATATTAGGAGCAAAATCCATGTGGCAAGCGATATGTATGATAAAGTGGCAAGTGTTCGTCTTGCTGACTTACCTTTCACATATCTACTTAAAATATACAGTACGACACTACTTGCAATAAGAAATATGAGCAAGTATGGAAAATCGAAATTCCAATAGTCAATAAAGACAAGACTTGCAACAAAAAGTGTCAAACTTGCGAATATTATAATTAATGTATGTTTCATTTTGCAAAAGTAATAAAAATGGAAATAATAATCAATGGCAAACAAGCTTTTTTGAAGAAGAACACTTCGTTTGACTTCATCTTCGAGAACCGTCTGTTTACGGGTAGCGACAGCTACACCTTGACAATTACGTTTCCACTAAAGGGATGCGCACGAAACATTGCAATCTTCGGACATATCCACAGAGCGGATGTTATCAAGTCAAAGGTGGTGTTTGACTGCGACATCCGTGACGGTGCCTTCCTGAAGTCTGGCTCCATCACTATCACGGAGATTTCTGACGTGGAGGTGAAGACACAGTTTCTGGAGGGACACAGTGAGCAGAACTTTGATGAGACGTTTGACGATATCTATCTCAATGAAATGGATTTGGGATATCCTACCAAGCGCGATAATCTTATAGCAGCAGAAGCGTTCAAACCATATCCAACGAACAACTGGGTGCCGTTGCCGTGGGTAAACAACTATTCCGGCAATCTGCAGAATGCTGTTACTACATCTGTTCATTTCATCACTGGCTTCGAGAATGTCAAAAGCACTCTTTCGTTCCAGCCATACTTATTGTATATCTTGAAGCGTATTTGTTCGCAATTGGGGTATGAGGCGAACTTTGCTGAACTGGAGCAATCGCAATATAAATATCTCTTGATTTGCAATACGCTTCCGGCTGCATGGGCTGCGTGGAACTTTGCCATTGCATTGCCTCATTGGACATTGAACGAGTTTTTTGAGCATCTTGAAAACTTCCTTTTCGGAGATTTTGATATCAACCATAAGGCTAAGCGCATCGAGTTTCATTTCTCTAATAGTCTGGCAAAATCGGCAGGAGAGGTAATCTTAAACAAGGTCATGGACTCTTACACAACAGAGGTGTCGCAAGAAGATGAAAGCAAGTACATCGCTTCGGCTAACTTGAAATACGCTGATAATGATGCGCTTCTGTGGTCATATTACTCGTGCGACTGGTTTATAAGAGCCAACAAGTCAAAGGCTTTGGTCTATGATACATTTCGGGAATTGATTGACAAGGCAATGACGTTGAAGATTAGCGGTTATTACAAGTCTACAGGGCATAGCGGACATGGATACAGCGAGTCTTTCAGCCGTGGCTATCCAGTTGGAAGTGACGGAAACAGACTGTTTTATTGCAAGGAGATTGATACCTATTTTATAATGTACTGCTACAAATCAGAATTTGTCAGCAAGCATAATGGCATGAAGTGGTACAAGTATTATAACCGTCTGATGCCTGTAAATCAGTTCGGAGATTATTTTGTTGATAATGATGCTGACGATATTGAACTGAAAATCGTTCCTGCATGGATAGAGGGTACTGACGACAAGTATGGCAATTGTATGTTTCTCGACTGCGGAGAGTTGGGCAGTAGAGAAACATGGACTATATCGGAAGACGGTACAGGCTCTTCTGGCTCTGCATCTTCTGGCATCTACATAGGACAAAGACCGAACAATGAAGGGCAATTATCATCGGTACGCTATCACGATGATGTCGACTATGATGCAGGAGACTTGGCACAAGGCACTGCAAGCTATGTGATTGGCAAAGGAGAAACCGAGAAGTCATCTGCATACTTTGATGTTATATATGTCGGCTTTTGGAGTGGACATTATCTTTTCGGCGGTAATCAGCCACATCCTATAATAGATAAGGTGGAGGTTACTGACTCGTTTGGGTATAACAGAACTCAATTCACCTTGCGATTGAAAGACGGCATAGCCAATTCTATGCGCTTGTCAATGCACAAGATTGACGGAAAGCAGAAGTTTCATTTCTCTTTCCTCTCTGACACAATACCTAATCCTCGTGCATTGTTCTACATACGTGGGCAGAGGTATATATGCGAAAAAATAACTGCCACCTTCCATGAGTCGGGAAAGTCGCAGTTACTAAAGGGAATATTCTATCGTGTCTTAGCTGATTGAACGCTGCAGGGCTGTGGCATGGCGCTCGATGGTGGTGCGCAGCACCTTGGCATAAATCTGTGTGGTCTTGATGTCCTGGTGCCCAAGCATACGAGCCACATTCTCTATAGGCACATCGTGAGCCAATGCCATTGTAGCGAAGGAGTGGCGGGCAACGTGGAAAGTCAACTTCTGCCTGAAGTGCAGCTCCATCTGTATCACATGAAGGTAGTCGTTGGCTTTCTGATTGCTTATCTTAGGCAGTTGATAGTCGTACTTCTCAAGCACCTTCATCGCAGGAGAGAGGATAGGCGTGAAGAACTTCGTATCGGTCTTGATACGGCTACCATCGATGTAGTACATCTTGCCCTCCTTCTTCGTCATGCTCTCGAAGTCGAAGGTCTGTGTGTCGCAGAACGACAGACCAGTGTAGGCTGCGAAGATGAAGAGGTCACGCACCCTGGCAAGCTTGCCCTCGAACTTGTAGTTGCGCATGAGCTTCAGTTCAAGCTCGGTGAGCGGTTCACGTTCACGGCACTTGCCTCGCTTCAACGTCACCACTTGATAAGGATCCTGTGGAATTTCGCCCATCTGATAAAGTTGGCGAACCCACTTGTGGATTTTCTTGTGGTAGCCGTAACACGTCACATCGGTACGGGTGCCATCATGGAGCCAGTTGTCAAAGGCGATGATGTTCTTCGGAGTCAAGTCGCCATAGGTGTTGAGTTTACCGAATGTGCGCACGGTTTCAATGGCACAAATCTTGTGCTTGCGTGTGCCTTCGCGCAAATCTTCATTGGCGAGAGCTTCCTCCATAAAGTCGAGAAAGCTCTTTCCACTTTTCTCCGGCTCTTTTGGCTGCACCTCCTTTACTTCCACCTTTGGCTTCTTTTCTTCGCCATTAAAGTGATACATGAAATTGTCGTAGGTACGCTCTTCATCAAGAACGTCCATCGCAGCAATGATTTTCTTACACTTCGCTACCAGAGCTTGTGTTTCGGGCGAAGCTGCTGCTGCTTGCCAGTCGTCAGGTGAATACTTGCCAATCATAATGTATTTACGAGTGGCACGTCCAAGATAAACTTGCACTTCCAAAAATCCGTAACCCCTCTTCTCGGAGTTTTTTCTACGGTCGAAGACGACCTCTACCAATTCCTTCTTCATTGTTAAAGTAGGTTTTAGTACAGCGGACAAATAAGTGGAGGAGATGAGAATAATGGGAGTTTAACAATTTTTAATTGGCTATCTTGCCAATTTCAGCTATTTAGTGGCTGAAAGTGTATCACATTTTTAAGAAGTGTCACACATTTCAGAAAAGTGTCACACAAAGTGTCACACATTTATGTATCGTTGTGTCCCGTTATGTCATCATCAAAGCACCAGGTTCAAATCCGCTGCGTTAATTAGACATTACGCTCGTCCTCTAAATAACTGTCTGAATTTCAAATTACTCGCTTGTAACTAACTGTATATAAGCAACAAAGAGGATACTACCGAAGTAGAATCCTCTTTGACGTTGTTTTGTTCCGATGTGACCCGCATGGGGTCACAAAGTGATTCCGTTGGAATCCAAGTGATCCGCTTGGGGTTCGAACCCAAGACCCCAACATTAAAAGTGTTGTGCTCTACCAACTGAGCTAGCGGATCTCCAAAATGCTTGTTTCCTAAAAGCGTGTGCAAAGGTACGGCTTTTTTGTGATACTACCAAATTTTTCGTGCGTTTTTTATCGCGAAGGGGCTTTCAGCGGTGGAGGAGGTGGGGATGTGGCGGGCAGGAATTAGACTTTTTGTAAGGCGCACTGCATGATAATTGAATAAATATCATAGATTTTTAGCGTTTTCTTATTGTCGGTAAAGGTTTTTGTTGTACATTTGCACCGTACTTGTATAACCTTTTATTAAAACATTTTTATGAAAAACGGCATATTGGCTATATGCATTATGAGTTTGTTAAGTCTTCAGACCAAGGCCCAGGACTCACCAACGGTGAATGTAGACCTGTCTGGAAGAGCGTCTTATATCAATGATAGAATAGGCAGTGAGGTGCAACATGCCAATTCGGGAATGAAGGGCGACTATCTTGACCTTTCTGTCTATGGCAATATCGGCAAGGGATTCTCTTATGCCTGGCGCCAGATGCTGAACAGGAAAATCGAAAACAACAATTTCTTTGATGCCACGGCATGGGTGTATATCACCTACAAGCCTACGGAGCACTGGAGCATCGAGGGCGGTAAGCAGGTTCTGCTGATCGGAGGGTTTGAATACGACCGCACTCCGATGGATATCTACACGGCTTCGGAGTATTGGTATAATATAGGATGCTACCAGTTCGGTGCGAGCACCGCTTACCATTCGCGCAACGACAAGCTGACGCTCCAGTTCAGCGAGAGCCCGTTCCGCCAGCCGGACAGACATGACATGTATGCCTACAACCTTTATTGGACGGGCAACCACGGATTCTGGAAAACCCTGTACTCCCTGAACATGATGGAGTATGCGCCGGACAAGTATATCTCGTATATCGCCCTGGGCAACCACTTCGATATCGGCAGGTTCGCACTGGAACTTGACTATATGAACAGGGCCGCGAACCACCAGACGTATTTCTTCAAGGACTGTTCGGTGATGGCGGAGCTGAAATACAGACCCGTCTCGAAGCTGAGCCTCTACGGCAAGGTGACTTACGACGTGAACCACGCAGGGACGGATGCCGACAAATGCGTGATGGACGGCACGGAGCTGACCACGGTGGCGGGCGGTTTGGAGTTCTGGCCCATCAAGGGCAAGGAAGACGTGAGGCTGAACCTCGGCGTGGCCCACACTACGGGCAAGAACGGCAACCCCAACGGCAGGATGGTAGACGACAAGCTGACGGTGCAGGTGGGAGTGAGCGCCAAGCTGAATCTCTTCAGATACAGCAAGAACTGATAGCGGAAAAAAGAAGTCATAACGTATAAAAATGATAAGATTCATGAAGAAAATCAATATTCTTCCTAACGGCTGCGCCTGTCTTCTGATTGTGGCAGGTCTGTTCGGCTATCTGGGCTATGAGATGGGACTTCCCAATATGCTCAACACGATAATGAAGACGGCACACGACCTGCTGCTCTATACGGTGTTCTACCTCATGAGTATCTGCGTCATAACGGGAGCGATAGGAAGGGTGTTCATGGAGTTCGGCGTGGTGAACCTGCTCGAAAGGGTGCTGCGCCCGCTGATGAGGCCGGTGTTCAACCTGCCGGGCGTGACATCGCTCGGAGCCGTGATGACGTTCCTTTCGGACAACCCTGCGATTATCTCGCTCGCCCATGACAAGCGCTTTGCGAGCTACTTCAAGAAATACCAGTTCATTTCGCTCACCAATTTCGGAACGGCGTTCGGTATGGGACTCCTTGTCATGGTATTCATGATGGGCAAGGGCTTCTATGCCGCACCGCTCGTCGGTCTGCTCGGCGCGTGCTGCGGCTGCGTGTGCTCCACGAGACTCATGCAGCACTTCGTGTTGAAGGCATATCCGCAGTATGCCACGGAGAATGCTGTGGATGAGAGCGAACTGGAGGAAGAGGAGAGTCCGGAGGAGAAGAAATCAGAGAAGACCCTGTTCATCCGTCTGCTTGATGCCCTGCTTGATGGCGGAAAGAGCGGTGTGGAGGTAGGCGTGGCCATCATCCCCGGTGTATTGATAATCTCCACCTTCGTGATGATTCTCACGTTCGGTCCTAATGCACAGGGCGTGTACGACGGCGCCGCTTATCAGGGCGTGGAACTCCTGCCGTGGCTTGCCAACAAGGTGGACTTCATCTTCGAATGGCTTTTCGGTTTCCATGACCCGCATCTTGTTGCTTTCCCTATCACGGCGCTTGGAGCTGTGGGAGCGTCATTGAGCCTGATACCTAACTTCATCGAAAACGGATGGATTGACGACAACGCCATCGCCGTGTTCACGGCAATCGGTATGTGCTGGAGCGGATTCCTGAGCACACATACCGCGATGCTCGACTCCCTGGGCTACCGCGACCTCACGCCGAAAGCTATCCTCGCCCATACGTGTGGAGGATTCGTTGCGGCGATATGCGCCCACCTGATGTGGATGGCGTTCTCGCTGTTCATGTAGGAGGAGGGATTCCGCAGACAGGGAATCGACCGAAGGAAAAACAAGAGTCCGGCAAAGCAGAAGCGTAATCCTTTCTGCTTTGCCGGACTTTCTGTTTCATGAAGCTATGGTTTGCTGTCGGTATCGCTGTCGGATACTGTTGGTGCAAGGGTGCTGCACCTTTGGTGCAATGGTGCTGGCACTGTTGGTGCAGCAGTCAGATACTGTTGGTCCAGCTATCTGGTACTGTTGGTGCAGCTATCTGGTACTGTTGGTGCAGCTATCTGGTACTCTTGGTACCAGGATGCTTCACTCTTTTGGTACTTTTGTTAAAAGTTCATAATCCGGGCGAATCTGAGGTCAGTAAGGGGACTTTCTCCGGCTGATTCCTGACCTTTTTCTGCGGGTCGCCCGAGATAAGAACCGCATCCGGAGTCAGTCTTTCTTCTCTTCCGTGATTGCCGCCGGTGCCTTGGCCTTGTCTTTGGTCACGTAGCGCTGGTAGTAGGCGATGAGGATAGTGGTGAGCGGCAGTGCGACGATGAGTCCGATGAATCCGAGCAGCGCGCCCCATACGGACAGGGCGAGCAGGAGGATAGCGGGGTTCAGTCCCATCGCCTTGCCCATCACCTTCGGCGTCACCACCATATCAATGATTACCTGCACGACGCAGAACACGGCGAATGCTCCAGCAAAGATTATCCAGAAGTTCTGTCCCGTGTCGGCAGCCTTGAGCAGTGCGAGAAAAGCCGTGGGGATAAGGGCGAAGGTGTGCAGATACGGCACGAGGTCCATTATTCCGATAAGTATTCCGAGACCAATCGCCATCGGGAAGTCGATGATCGTGAATCCGATGCAGAAGAGGATGCCCATGATGAGCGCCACGAGCGACTGTCCGCGGATGTAGTTGTTCAGCTCCTTCTCCACGTCCTGCATGAGCGATTGCCAGAAGGGGCGCAGCTTCTTTGGGAAAATCTTTATCCAGTTGGTCGTGAGATATTCGTAGTCGAGCAGGATGAAGAACATATAGAGCAGCGTGATGAGCGATGCCACGATGCTCAGGATGACGCTTGCCGTCTGTCCCAATACGCTGAAGAGCTTCGGCATGGCGTTCTTTATCGCGTCCGTCACGTCCTTGCGCCTGAATACCTGTTCTATGGCTTCGCGGTTCTGGTGCAGCCATTGCTGCACGGTGGCCTGGAAGCTCTCGCCGTTCGTGCCCTGCCGGATATACTGCGAGACCACGTCGCCGAGCTTCTCGAACTGTTCGAGCATCGGCGGTATGATGAGCCAGAACACTCCGGCGATGATTGCCAGCACGAACACCAGACTGACGATGATGGAGAGCGCCCTCGTGGGCACGTGCAGCCTGTATTGCACGAACTTCACCAGCGGATAGAGCAGGTATGCAAGCAGCCATGCCACGAAGAACGGCAGCAGCACTCCGCTCAGATAATTTATCATATACAACACGCCGCCCGTGATGAGAACGACGCCGAGGATGCGGACAAACCTGTCGAAGGTTATTTCTTTTTCCAGCATAAGCAATATAGTATTTAAGTGTCAGGCGCCGCGGCGCCTGTGTTATGTTGTGTTCCTTGGCGGTATGGCTGTATGGCGGCGGCCGGCCTTATTTCTCTTCCGCCTCCGCCAGACTCTTCTTGTAACATTCGCGGCAGAGCGGCTCGTATTCCTGCTGCTCGCCGAGCAGCACGCGCTTGTCGTTTGCCACGAGTCTGTGGCTGACGTATGCCAGTGCCCCGCATTTCACGCAGATGGCATGCACCTTTGTCACCTCGTCGGCAATGGCGCACAAGGCAGGTATCGGACCGAAGGGCTTGCCCTTGAAGTCCATGTCGAGCCCCGCCACGATGACCCTCACGCCGCGGTTGGCCAGGTCGTTGCATACGTCCACCAGTCCTTCGTCGAGAAACTGCGCCTCGTCGATGCCCACCACGTCGATGTCCGACGAGAGCAGCGCTATCGTCGACGAGGAGTCGACGGGAGTGCTCGGTATGGAGTGCTTGTCGTGGCTCACCACATCGATGTCGGAATACCGCGTGTCGAGCGACGGCTTGAATATTTCCACCTTCTGCTTTGCGAATTTCGCACGCTTCATGCGCCTTATCAGCTCCTCTGTCTTTCCGGAAAACATCGAGCCGCACACCACTTCTATTCTACCCGGGCGGTGTGTCTCCCCTGCTAAATTATTGTCCATTTGTCCGCAAAATTACAAAGACGTTTTAAAAAATGCAAAGAAACCACCATGTTTTTTGCTCCACCTGATTAATATCCTTATATTTGCGCCAAGTATGGGAACATTATATATTGTGCCGACCCCCGTCGGCAATATGGAAGATATGACGCTGCGTGCCATCCGCATCCTCAAGGAGGCAGACCTGGTGCTTGCCGAGGATACCCGCACATCGAGCATCCTGCTGAAGCATTTCGAGATAAAGAACCAGCTCATGGCACACCATAAGTTCAACGAGCACGGCACAACGGCCGGCATCGTGGAGCGGCTGCGTGGCGGACAGACCATCGCCCTGATAAGCGACGCCGGTACGCCCGGCATCAGCGACCCGGGCTTCTATCTCGCCCGCGAGGCGGCGGCAGCCGGAATCACGGTGCAATGCCTGCCCGGAGCCACGGCGTTCGTCCCCGCCCTCGTATCGTCCGGACTGCCCTGCGACCGCTTCTGCTTCGAAGGGTTCCTGCCGCAGAAGAAGGGTAGGGCAACGAGACTCGAGACACTGGCAACTGAGACACGCACAATGATATTCTATGAATCACCCTACCGTGTGGTGAAAACCCTCCGCCAGCTTGCGGAATATTTCGGCAGCGACCGCCAGATGAGCGCCTGCCGCGAGATTTCCAAGATACACGAGGAGAGCGTGCGCGGCACGATAGACGAGGTGGCTGCCCATTTCGAGGAGATTCCGCCCAAGGGAGAGTTCGTTCTCGTGGTGGCCGGAGCCGACGAGGAGAAGCAGAAAGACGCTGCCAGGGACCGGAAGCAGCAGGATGAGGCTGACGGCGGCAGGGGCGCCAGGGTGATGAGCAAATACAAGAAGAAGAAATTCCGCGACCAGGAGGCCGGTGAGGCCGGAGACTCCCTCATGGAGTAGGCTGAAACAAAGGAGCCCGCCTGTATGCGGATACATATATATAAGTATAAAGAATTCAATATTTACATATAAGGTTAACGGTTCCGGAACCAATGCCGGATAAAAAATTAAAAAACTCAATATTATGAAGAAGATTCTGTTTTTGGCATTTTGCATGGCATCGATGGTTGCCTGCAAGAACGAAAAGGCCGGCCAGCCTTCAGTAAACATAGTGCAGAATGACTCTCTGCAGAAGATAATCGAGCAGCGCGACAATGAGATAAACGACATGATGGGTATCCTGAATGACGTGGAAGAAGGGTTCCGCGCCATCAACCAGGCCGAAAACCGCGTGACGATAGCCAAGGACGGCGAGGGCGAGAACAAGAAGGCCCAGATACGCGAAAACATCCAGTTCATACAGCAGAGGATGAACGAGAACAAGGAACTTATCGCCAAACTGCAGCAGCAGATGAGGGAAAGCACTTTCAAGAGTACGGAGATGAAGCGCACGGTGGAGAACCTGATAAAGCAGATGGAGGAGAAGGACGAGCAGCTGAAGCAGCTGCGTGCGGAACTGAACGCCAAGGATATCCACATCGCCGAGCTTGACGCCACGATAAACACGCTGAACACCAACGTGTCCGACCTGAAGACGGAAACGGAGCAGAAGGCGCAGACGATAGACTCCCAGGACAAGCAGCTCAATACGGCATGGTTTGCCTTCGGTTCGAAGAAGGAGCTGAAGGCGCAGAACGTGCTCGTGAAGGGCAAGGTGCTCCAGGGCAACTTCAACAAGAACTTCTTCACGAAGATTGACATCCGCGTGGACAAGGAAATCAAGCTCTACTCCAAGTCTGCCAAGATTCTCACCATGCATCCGTCGAGCAGCTACACGCTTGCCACCGACGCCAAGGACCAGTACGTGCTGCGCATAACCAACCCGCAGCTCTTCTGGAGCACAAGCAAATATCTCGTGATTCAGGTGAAGTAAAGAAGGACGGACGATAACGTATGATATGATATTGGCAGCGGAGCGTATTCTGAAAATAATTAGGAATACGCTCCGCTTCGTTTGTTAAAACATGCAAAGACAAGGACTTAAACCTTTTACTTTGCGAGATGTGTGTAAATAGCCGCATATCAGCGGATAGCAGAAAAGGAAAACGCTCCGGGGCGCAGAAACATGGCTTCTGAAAAGATGTAAAAGCGGCGGATATATCAATTTTTTTTACTATCTTTGCCATGCAAACGAATCTAACCGCGATATATAAAGGAACTTACGGGTTTCACTCTTCATGCTATCCCCGTTGTATGTAGCAGAAGTTTTCCGGGACTTTCCCGTGCGGTGAAAACATACTTGGAATATGATTATACAGAAGATAAAGAAGACAATGATATTGTTGTGCGCCCTTGCCGTACCTGCTTTCGCGAATACGAAGGCTGACAATGACAACGACGCGGACAAAGTGGACGAGATAGAGAACTTTGACTTCCTCTATGCCAACGACGGCAAAGACATCGACACATACGACGTGGTGACGATGGAAGAGATGATGGACGAGGCTTTCTCGCATATCGGCACACGCTACCGTTCCGGATCCTCCAGCCCCAACGGATTCGACTGCTCCGGATTCACGAGCTACGTATACCGGCAGATGGGAATAGAGCTCAACCGCTCTTCGCGCGGACAATACACACAGGGCAAGGCTGTGTCAAAGAACAACCTCCAGATGGGCGACCTCGTGTTCTTCACCAGTCCGGGGTCCGGCAGGTCGATAGGCCACGTGGGAATCGTGGTGGACTACGACCCGATGAAAGGCAACTTCAGTTTCATCCACGCCAGCAGCTCCGACGGAGTCAGAGTGAGCAAGTCCAGCGAACCATTCTATTCGCGCCGTTACGTGGGGGCAAGAAGAATAATGAAATAGGCAAGGCTCCTTGTCAACTTGTATACTGGCAGCATGTCGAAGACATGCGGAACTTGAGTAAAATATAAAATGTGGCATCCTCCTCTCTCCGAGGGAATGCCATTTTTTTGTCCCTGTGCTTCATAGTGTCAGTAATTTGCATTAACTTTGCAGAAAGAGATAAAGAAACAATCAGAATATCATGCACAATAAGATTCAAACTACATTGGTTGCAGTGGCCGCATTGTCAGCGGCAGGCTGCGCATCGCATTACCAGATGGCGGAGGTGAGCCGCTCGCGCATCCTCATCGACAACCGCTACGACAAAGTGCCGGACGCCCGGGCCGAGGCATTCATCGCCCCGTTCAAGGCGAAGGTGGACAGCGTGATGAGTCCGGTGGTGGGCCGCACGGCGCGTCCGCTCTCCAGCTACCAGCCGGAGAGTCCGCTCTCAAACCTGCTTACGGACATCCTCATGTGGGGCTCAGCCCCGTTCGGCGAGAAGCCCGACTTCGCCCTGTATAACATGGGCGGAATACGTGCGGCATTTCCGGCAGGCGACATCACGTACGGCGACGTGCTCGATGTGGCGCCGTTCGAGAACAAGATATGTTTCCTGACGCTCACCGGCGACAAGGTGATGGAACTGTTCCGGCAGATGGCCGACTTCGGCGGACAGGCAGTGAGCAGCAGCGTGAGATTCACAGGCACCAAGGCAGGCGACATCAAATCGCTCAAGATAAACGGAGCTGACATAGACCCGAAAAAGGAATACCGCATCGCCACGCTCGACTATCTCGCCGAGGGCAACGACAAGCTGGAGGCGCTGAAGAGCAAGACGAAGGTGAACAGTCCGAAGGACGAGAAGAACAACGTGCGCTACATCATCATGAACTACTTCAAGGACAAGGCTGCCCGCGGCGAGGCTGTGGACGCCAAGGTGGAAGGACGGTTCATCCTGACCGGTGAATGACCGGCGCAACGATAGGCCGGCGGCATACAGCTGCCGCAGCAAGAGGCATTATTCATGAATCATAACAAACAACGGAATACAATGAAACGACTGATAATATTATCGCTTATCCTCACTGCCTTCACCGTAACGGGAATGGCACGCGTGAAGAAACTCCTCATTCTCCACACCAACGACACACACAGTTGCGTGATGCCCCTGAAGACCACACTCGCCGACACACTGCAGGCCGGTCGCGGAGGATTCCTGCGCCGCCTGGCGATGCTCGACCAGGAGCGCCGGAAGAACCCAGACCTGCTGCTCTTCGACAGCGGCGACTTCTCACAGGGGTCTTCGTATTACTCCATGTTCAAGGGCGACGTGGAGGTAGGACTGATGAACATGATGCGTTATGACGCCGCTACGATAGGCAACCATGAGTTCGACTTCGGCATGGAGAACATGGCGCGCCTGTTCCGCATGGCTGATTTCCCCATCGTGTGTGCCAACTACGATTTCACGGGCACCTGCGTGGAGGGACTCGTCAAGCCGTATGTGGTGATACGTCGCAACGGGGTGAAGATCGGCGTGTTCGGACTTTCACCGAAGATGAAGGGGTTGGTGTCCGACAAGAACTGCGTGGGAGTGAAATACCTCGACCCCGTAAAGGCTGCACAGAAGACGGCCGACTTGCTGAAGAACAAGGAGAAATGCGACCTCGTGGTGTGTATCTCACATCTGGGATGGAACATCGGCGGCGATGACGACGTGCTGATGATGAAGAATACGAGAAACATCGACATCGTGCTCGGCGGACATTCGCATTCCTACTTCAAGCAGGAGAAATGGGTGAAGAACCTCGATGGCGTCAGCGTGCCAAACGACCAGAACGGCAAGAGCGGCATCTTCGTGGGGCGTCTTGAGGTGGAGATGAAGAAGAAATAAAAATCCTTCCGGCTTTCCGGAAGGATACAGACAAAAAAAGGAGCGCGTCTCAACGACGTTGCTCCTTTAATTGTACTTATTAAAACTTAATAATATATGAGATATATTCTCCTATATTGCCAGTGTCCTCTGATTAGTCAGCAAGGCTGATAGCCTCAGATGGGCAAACTGATGCGCAAGTGCCGCACTCTGTGCAAGCATCTGGATTAATTGAATACTTTTCGCCCTCAGAAATTGCACCTGATGGACACTCGTCAATACATGTACCGCATGCGATACAATCGTCACCAATTACGTAAGCCATAATATTTAAATTTTAAATTGTTAATAATATTTCGAGTACTAAATTTATACGTTGCAAAGGTAGTGTTTTTATTTTAAATACCTAATAGTAGGTACTTATATTTTCAATTTTTAACTAAACAGCACGGATTATCCCCTGTTTTCGGGGAAGTAGACGGGGAGAGTTATTTGAATTTAGAGTTAAGAGTTAAAGGTTAAGAATTATTCTTGTTTCTTAATCGGCGAAGCCGACAATTCTTCATTCTTCATTCTTCATTCTTCATTCCTACAGCTTCTCTCCGAAGCAAAGGTCGCCAGCATCCCCGAATCCCGGCACGATATACTTGTGCTCGTTCATACCCGGGTCGATGGCGGCACACCAGATGGTAGTATCGGCATCCGGCAGATGCGTCTTGATGTAGTCCACACCCTCGGGCGTGGCGAGCACACAAGCCACATGCACATGCTTCGGCTTGCCCTTCGATACGAGAGCCTCATAGCCCAGCTCCATCGAACCGCCCGTGGCAAGCATCGGGTCGGCGATGATCAGCGTCTTGCCGTCGAGGTTAGGCGTGGCGAGGTATTCAATGTGAATGCCCACCTGCGTCTGCTCCTTGTCGGTATACTTGCGGAAGGCGCTTACGAAGGCATTGCCTGCATGGTCGAACACATTGAGGAAACCCGTGTGGAACGGCAGTCCGGCGCGGAATATCGTAGCGATGACGATATCGTCGGCAGGCACGTTCACCTTGGCCTCGCCCAGCGGCGTCTGCACCGCCTTTTCGGCGTATTCGAACGTCTTGCTCATCTCATACGCCATTATCTCGCCGATACGGCGGATGTTGTTGCGGAAAAGGAGCCGGTTCCGCTGGTAGTCCTTGTCGCGCACCTCTGCCAGATACTGGTTCATCACAGAGTTCTGTTTACTGAAGTCTATTACTTTCATCTATGTAATGTTTTTTGTTTTTCAATCTTTGCAAAAGTAAGCAAATTGTAAATAATAAATGGCAAGTAGGTTTTGCAAATACATCAGTGTGCGATAACATTTAAATAACTTTAACCTAAAAATGAGTGGCTGTATACAATTTTGGCTTCGTTCTCTTTGTTGAAAAACAGTTTTTTGCTACCTTTGCCCCGATTTAAAAAAGATTTGAAAGTAGGTATTTTTAATAGAATAGGTATTCTACGGTAACTAAGAGATTTTTCACACTAAATACATTAATAAAAATGGCAAGATTTGATAAGTCAGTTTTAGAGAAGTATGGAATCACAGGTACTACTGAGGTTCTCTACAATCCTTCTTATGAGGTATTGTTCAACGAAGAGACAAAAGCAGGTCTCGAGGGTTTCGAGGTTGGTCAGGAGACTGAGCTCGGTGCAGTAAACGTAATGACTGGTATCTACACCGGTCGTTCGCCTAAGGACAAGTTCATCGTTGACGACGAGAACTCTCACGATACAGTATGGTGGGATTCTGAGGAATATCACAACGACAACCACAAGGCTACTCCAGAGGCTTGGGCTGCTGTAAAGGAAATCGCAAAGAAGGAGCTTTCTAACAAGAAGCTGTTCGTAGTAGACGGCTTCTGCGGAACTCACAAGGACACTCGTATGAAGGTTCGCTTCATCGTAGAGGTTGCTTGGCAGGCTCACTTCGTAACAAATATGTTCATCCGTCCTCAGAACGAGGCTGAGTTCGACCAGGAGCCGGACTTCATCGTATACAACGCTTCTAAGGCAAAGGTTGAAAACTGGAAGGAGCTTGGTCTCCACTCAGAGACAGCCGTTGTATTCAACGTTACTTCTAAGGAGCAGGTTATCATCAACACATGGTACGGCGGTGAGATGAAGAAGGGTA
>USSF01000035.1 GCA_900557405.1 uncultured Prevotella sp. | reverse complement strand
CAGATGCTCTTGATCGCAGATTTTCTGCGGAAGTTATTTTTTGAACATTACTAAAATATATGAATAAGTTCTTTCCCTTATTCAAGTTTCTGATATAAACAAAACCGATAAGCATCCCATCATATTACCATAATGGCTTGCTTATCGGTTTGTCACGCTTTTCTGTTTCTTGTCAAGCGGCATCCTTTACTGAATGCCGAAATCCATCTGCTGGCGGTTCACTTCCTCCAGCGTGCGCTGGCGGTCCTCGTCGCTCATCTGGTTTGTGGCGGCGGCAGATGGGGATGCCGTGCGGGCAGACTTATAGGTAGGCTTGTCGGTGAAGCATTTGGGCAGTTCTGCGGCTACGCTCTCTATCGTGAGCGAAGCCTCAGCCGGAGCATACACACCGCTGAAGGCACTGCGGGCGTGGATGGTAATCCTGCCAGGCTTGTCGGTAGCCTGGATGAGGACGGGAGCGCTGCCCCATTCCACAACTCGCGGATTGGCGAGAATCGACGCATCCCCGATGATACGGCCTTCGCCCTCTACGGAGAACTCGATGTTGTCCTTGGCAAGACGCTTCACATTGCCGTTGTCGTCGGTAATTTCCGCCACAACCACGATGAAGTCGCTGCCGTCGGCAGTGAGCTGTCTGCCCATCGTGTCGGCATAGAGACGAATCTTGGTGCTTCGGCGCGAGGGCATTTTCTTCTCCGTGCATACCACCTTGCCGTCTTTTATTCCTTCAGCCAGCAGACTGACGCGCTGCCAGTTGCGCTGCTTGTAGCTGTATTCGCGTGCCTTCCAGAAATCCCAGAAGCCCTTGAACACTACAGGCGCACACGGCTTGTCGTTAGCATCGTGCACCACGGGCAGGGTCAGTACCTTGTCGCCCTCAAACTGAGTCAGACGAACGCTGTCGCAGTTGGAGAACACCACCACGTCGTTGTCGGAGAACTGTGTCATCTCGTTTGCCACGAACACCATAGGCTCCTGTGCCGTGTCCTGCGAGCGGAACATCTCGAAGGCGTATTTCTTCTGGCGGAAGGCATCATAGATTCCTCCATAATAGGGGTCGGGATGATAGCCGCGCTGATGGTCGAACGGATGCCATTGGCAACCGCCGATGAACTGGCGCTGGCCATGAAACATCTCGCCGTATGTGTCGCAGAGCGAGAGGGCTGCCGTGAGCATAGGCTTCTCGCCCCACGAACGGGCAGCACGGTTCAGACAGTTGTGGGCATACCAGTCGTCCACCATTTCGCCGAACTCACGTGTGAACACGCATTTGTTTTCGGGCGTTCCCTCCTTGCCGATATCGTCGGTCCAGCCGTATACCACGTCGTAGTTCTCCTTCACTCCCGCCGAATTCATGTCAGCCACGGCGACCGGTCTGCCGGGGTAAGGGAACTCCTCCCTCGTAATGTCGAGAGCCTTCAGGGCGAAGTCCTCCGGATAGCGCGTCTCATTCAGAATCGGTTCCCACATGAGCACACTCGTGTGATTCCTGTCGCGACGGATAATCTGCCGTGTGTTCTCATGCACCAGTTCGCCGAACTTCGGGTCCTTGTTCCAGTATTGCCATCCCGGTGTAGGCACGATGATGAAAAGGCCCAGTTCGTCGCAGGCATCCATGAAAGCAGGGTCCTGCGGATAGTGGGCTGCGCGGATGATGGTCATGCCGGCATCCTTCAGGCGCTTTGCGTCGCGCCACTGCTGACTGTTCGGCATGGCATTGCCCACGTAGGCGAAGTCCTGATGACGGTTGCCGCCGATGAGCTGGTGATATGGTTTACCGTTGAGCCAGAATCCGTCCTTGCCGCAGAACTCGGCATTGCGTATTCCCATGCGCACGATGCCGCCGTCTACGGTCTTGCCTCCATGTTCCACGCTTATCTCTACATTATATAAATAAGGTGATTCGGGACTCCATAGATGGGGAGCCTTGAGCGAAGCGTGCAGGGTGTATAGTGCGGTGCTGCCGGCAGCGATGAGGTTCTTCTGCTTCATCGTAGCCACCACCTTGCCGGTCTTGTCTTTTATCCTTGCCACGACGGTTGCCGGTGCTGCGGAGCGAAGCTTGTTGGCTACCTCCACATCAACGTATGCGTCGGCTTTCTTCTCGGAAATATTGTCGTAGTGGAGGAACACTCCGCCGCCAGCCACCTTGCCCCTTTCGTTGGCATCGGTCATTGCCACGGGGGATTTGCCTATAAGCCACACGTCGCGGTACATTCCGCCATGATAGCAGAAGTCGAGCGCCGCCTGCTTCTTTCCCGGCGGATAACTCTTGTCGTCGCTGTTGTCGGCCTTCACCGCCACGACACATTCGTCGCCCGCCTTCACTCCGAGGTCGGACAGATTGATGATGATGGGCAGGTATCCGCCGAGATGCGACAGGGCTTTCCTGCCGTTCACGTAGATGTCCTGCTTGCCCATGATGGCTTCGAAATAGAGGGTCACGTCCTTGCCCTGCATGGCTGTGGGCATGGTGAAGTGCTTGCGATACCAGATGATGCCCTGGTAGTTTCTGCCGCCGCTTGCCTCTGACGGTTCGAGGCGTGCAGTGTGCGGGGCGCAGACCACTTCCCATCGGGCGTCGTTGAAGTCTGCGGCTTCAGCCCCTGCGGCATCGCCGAGGTGGTAGCGCCAGCCTTGGTTGAAGTTATATACCATACGGTTGCTGCCCTGGAGGGGGAAGAGACCGGCTATCGAGGTCCCTGCGGCAGCGGATGGGGCTGCCGCAAGGAGGAGGAGAAACAGAAGTATTGATTTTATGGGGTGTTTCATTTGGGGGATTTTTATTGGGTATTGGGGTAATGGGACTAATAGGACTTATAGGGCTTATAGGATAACTAGTAGAAAATATCCAGAAGCCCGATATGAACAACCTTTATTTTCCTTGTTCCGGCACAATCTCTACATGCTTGATGCGCTGTCTGCGCCAGGTGTAGATGCAGTGGAGATGTCCGTCGGAGGTCTGTATTATCGAGGGGTAAGAGTATTGGCTTACGGGGGAATCCTCAAGGGTCATCCAGTGTTGCCAGTTCTCGCCGTCTGTGCTCCTCATCAGTGATAGTGGTGTGCGCAGACCCTTGCCGTTCTTTATCCCGTGGGGGATAGGCTTCTCGTTGCATATCATCACGTGGGTGCCGTCGCTGAGCGTCACGGCATCCAGACCGCTGTTGTTGTTGGGCAGCGTGATGAGCTTCAGCTTCGACCATGTCTTGCCGTTGTCATCGCTGTATGTTATGCCCACATGCTCACTGCGGGTGCGTGCCACGGCGGCAAGCCTGCCGTCATTGAGGAATATGATGCTCGGCTGTATGGCAAGGTCTTTCAGTTTCATCTTGCCGTCCACCATCATACTGTCGGCAGCCACATAGTCCGTGCGCTGCCATGTCTTGCCCATATCATCGGAATATTCAAAGTAGAGGCGCCAGCCGTTTTTCTCGATGCTCGTCGGGGCTATGAGTCTGCCCTTGCTCATCACGGGCTTGTTCTTCACCGGTCCAAGATAGTCTTTCTGCAGCGGCATGCGCTTCGACCACGTCTTTCCTCCGTCCTTGGAGCGCACCATCCAACCCGTCCAGTCGCTCACGCTCTTGCCGATCTTGAAGTATATCACGAGGTCTCCGCCCGGTATCTGATAAACCACGGGGTTCCAGCAAGCCTTGCGCAGCGTATCGTTGAACACTCCGTCTGCCACCATCTGCGGTGCAGTCCATGTGTCCTTGCCCTTCAGCTTGCGACTCACCCAGATGCAGACATCGGGGTTGCGCTCCTTTGTTCCGCCGAAATATGTTGCCACGAGGTCGCCCTTTGTTGTCTCGGCGATGGTTGCCGAATGGCATTCGGGGAACGATGCCTTGGTATAAAGGAACTCATCGGCAATGATGCCAGGATTTCTCTGCGGCAGCTTTTCGGAGAATGAGTATTTGCCGGAGCCGGTTTCCCTTGTTGAGCCGTCGGGCATATACAGCGTGGCGGTGGTGTTTGCCGGAATCTCCACATCCCAGCGGAGCATACCGTTCTGCTTTTTCCATCGGCTCTGTATCATGCCGTAGATGCTTTTGTATGAGGTGTTGATGTCGTCAATCTCGTCCACGCTGAAGTCGGGCTTCAGTATCACATGCTTGTAGCCGGGCTTTGCGGGGTCGCTGTTGATGCCTCCGAGGTCCTGGTAAATCCACGACACGAGGTCGCCCAGCAGCATCACGTGGTTGCCGCTGTTCATCTTGGGGCTTGCCGTGTTGCCGTTCCATAGTTCCCATGTGGTGGTGGCGCCGTTCTCTGCCATATATCCCCAGCTGGGGTAGGCCTTGTTGGTGGCGAGCAGCCATGCCACGTCGCCCCTGCCCATATCGGTGAGTCCGTGCATGAGCCACTGTACTCCTATCACTCCGCAGGAAATCCTTCCCTTGTTGTCGGTGATGATATTCTTCAGTATGTTCTTCTCCACTTCGCCCTTCACGTAGGGGTCGTCTATCATGCCGAAAGCGAGGGGCAGCAGATTGGCGGTGCAGGTGTTGTTGCCGTAGTATGTGCTGTCGGGATAGAGCAGTCCGCCATACGCCTCATGGGTGTTCTTCCTGACGGTGAGGAACTTTCTGTTGAATGCTTCCTTCACTTCTGCGGCCTTCTTTGCGAACGCCTCTGCATCGGATGTCTTGCCTAAGATATTGGCGAAGCGCTGCATCTTCAGGTTGAGATGATAGTAGTATGCCGTGGCGATGAGCGTACCGTCGGTCACGCGTTTCGGGTCGCGGCTGTGTATCATCTTTATGTCTTCGGGCGGAACGCACCAGTCGCCGTATTTGTCGCGCGGCATCAGTCCGTCCTTCTCATACTGATAGCTCATGTGGTCCATCCATTTCTTCACCGCCGGATAATAGCGGCTGATGGCGGAGCGGTCGCCGAACTGGTCGTATTGCATCTCCATGGAGAAAGGCAATGCCGCAGGCCAAGTGATGTTGTCGGAATAGTAGTTCCAGAAAGCCGGTGCCACATCGGGTATGCATCCGTCCTCGCGCTGCCCCTCGGTGATGTCGCGGTCCCATTTGTTGTATAGCAGGTTGTTGTCGAAGATGAACGACTCGCCCAGACAGCCCCGCGTCCTGTCGCCAAGCCATGGCTGACGCTCGTCGCGCTGCGGACAGTCCACGGGCATTCCCTTGTAATTGCCAAGCACTCCCCATACGGCATTCCTGTAAACCTTGTTGAGTATGGTGTCGGAGCAGGCGAAGCTGCCCGTCTCTTCCATTTCGTCGCTTACCACGTCGCCCAGAAAATCCTCCTTTTTCGGTTTCTTCATTCCCGTCACTTCGGCGTAGCGGAATCCGTGGTACACGAAAGTGGGGTTCCACCATTTGCCCTGCTCCGTTCCGTCGGCCACGTAGCAGTCTGTTGTCAGTGCATGGCGCAGGTTCTCGCGGTATAGGCGGCCGTCTTTCGTCAGTGTCTCGGCAAAGCGGATCTTGATGGAGTCGCCGCTCTGCGCATCCTTCACCCTCATCCGGAGCCATCCGGCGATGTTCTGGCCCAGGTCGATTATCGCTGTATCGCCGTGCATGGTGATGCTCTGCGGACTGATGGTCTTCAATACCTTCATATTGGGGGCCATCGCTCCGCGCAACGCTCCCGTGGGGATTGCCGTGCGTTCGGCGTTTTCCCACTGCTTGTCGTCGTATCCCGCAGTGGTCCAGCCCTTGAATTCCTTGCGTGCGTCGTATATCTCTCCGTCGTATTCGTTGTTGGAGCGGATGGCACCGTCGGCGTTCAGCTTCCACTTCGAGTCGGTGGATATGGTTTTCTTCGTGCCGTCTTCAAATTCTATAATGATGTTCGCACGGAGCTTGGGATAGCCGAAGTTGGTTATCTTGTATGGTTTCTTCTTCTGCTGCATGGTGTAGTATCTGCCGTTGCCGAGTGCCACACCGATGGCATTGTCCTTCTGGAGCATGGAGGTCACGTCGAAGGCGTTGTAGAGCACGGTCTTGCGGTAGTCTGTCGGTGCCGGCGCAAGCACCTGTTCGCCCACTTTCCGTCCGTTGATGTATGCCTCATACATGCCCAGTCCGCTGATGTAGAGCGTGGCACGCCTCACGGGCTTGTCTATAGAGAACTCCCTGCGCAGATAGCGCGAGGACAGGCGGCTGTGTATCTCCTCCCTGTCCCAAGGCTTTGCATCCTCGAAGCCAATCCATTGTCCGCTCCAGTCCGATTCGGATAGAAGTCCCACATTCCACATCGCCACGTCGCTCCATCCGGATGCGCCTTTGGTGGTCTCCACCTTCACGCGCCAGTAGCATGGCGTGTTGCTGCGCAGCGGTTTGCCGGCATAGTCAATCCACTGCGACTGGTCGGTACTGACCTCCGCATCCCATAGGTCGCCCTCAAGGTTGAGAGCCTTCTCCCTTGTGGAAGCCACGATGATATGGTATGATTTCTGCATCACGTCTTTTTCAGCCGCCGTGATGCGCCAGCCCAAGCGCGGCGTGGGGGTGTCAATGCTCATGGGCGAAGTCATACGCTCCGTCCTGAGGTCAACTGCCTGGATTCCGGTCACCGCCTTCTTCCTGGCATTGCCTTTTGTGGCGGCATGTCCGTTCACCAACAGAGCTGCCGCTGCTACAGTAAGAATTATCTTGTTCATAAATCCGGATTTACATTATTTGTCGTTTCCTATTTATGACGCAGCGCCTTCCGGTTTGTACTATATATATAATAAGGTAAAGGGAACTATGCCGTTTTTTGCAAGCTTTGCTGCCGAAGGCTTACGGAGCGCAATACAGCAATGGCATCTGTTCGTCTTGTGTGTCAGTGGAAGGGAAAAGAAAATCCGCAGACTTGCAAGGCTGTCGCCCACAGGTCTGCGGATTATTGATTCTGTATGTATCAATACGTTGCAAGAAAGGGTCTTTACATCAGACTTGTCTTGCCGTCGAGAGTGTCGTGGTTGTTCTTGAGGTCAGTCCAGTCCACCTTCTTCTTCGTGTCGATGCCGTTGATGTATTTCTCGATGTTGGTGTATCCGTCACCGTTGCAGTCGAGGTTTGCGTCGCTCGGGTCGTTGGGATTCAGACCGTTTGCAATCTCCCATTCGTCTGGCATACCGTCGCCGTCGGAATCCTTCCATGCCGTATACTTCTTGTATTTGGGGAATCCGCCCATCTGCTCAATGCTGGTGATGATGCCGTGCTTGTATGAATCCTTGTCCAGACGGCGGTATTTGAAGAAGCCTTCCTCGTTCTTCGACTTGTCGGAGAGTCCCCACATGTCGCCGTATGGGTTCTTCTTGGGCAGTTTCTTCACGTAGTATGCCTGTCCGGTGCGCACTTCTTCCACGATGCGTTGGTCCACGATGTCGCGGCATGGCATTGTGGCACCCACGTTGCTCAGCACCTTGTCAAAGGTCTGGTCGCTCGGTATGATGGTCATGTGGGGCATGGCAAACGGCTCGTTGGAGTGCATCAGTGTCTTCACGTCGTCGGGGATACCGTTCGGCATGTCCTTGTCGGCAATCTGTATGCCGCCGTCCCAGTTGTTCTTTGTCACGCGTTCGTTGCCCTCCATGATGTTGCCTGTGGCATAGATGCGGCCGTACTGCGGATAGTCGAAGAGCTTGTTGCTGCGGCTCTCGCTCTTTATGATGCGGTAGCCGATAGGCGAGTTCTTCGGGGTGAGAGGTCCCGGCTTGTAGTAGTTGTTGATGAAGTTGCTCATCGTTGAGTATTCGCCGCCGTCGGCAGTACGGTGAACCCAGTTATACACGATGTTGTTCACGAAGTTGAAGACACCGCCCCAACCGATTGACGGGTTGCGTCCCGTATTGTCAGCCCAGAGGTTGCGCATGAACGAAGAGTTCTCGCCGCCGATGGTTGAGCCGAAGGCGTGGTTCCATGTGTCGAGAGCCTTTGCCGAGATGGTGTTCTGTATGGTTACGTTCACCGTTGGCACCTTTCGCTTCGGCTTGCCGTCGTGCAGGTCGAACATGTGACGGTAGAACGAGATGTTCTCGTCAAGTCCCCACTCGCATGAGCAGTGGTCAATCATGATGTTGCCCACGGGGTTGCCGCCGAAGGAATCTTCGCGGTACCATACGTGGGTATTGCCGCGGCGGAAGCGCATGTGGCGCACGATGACATCGTGTGTGTCAACCTGGAACGACTCTCCGGAAATCTGCACTCCATCGCCAGGAGCAGTCTGTCCGGCGATGGTGATGTATGGGGCGCGCACGATGATAGGGGTCTTCAATACGATGTTTCCCGATACGTTGAACACCACGATTCTCGCACCGCCCTGCTCGCATGCCCAGCGGAAAGAGCCTGGACCGTCGTCGTTGAGGTTTGTCACGGTAAGCACCTTGCCGCCGCGGCCGCCGAAGGTATACATACCGCCGCCTTCAGCTCCCGGGAATGCTGGAATCTTGGCCTGGCGCAGGTCATAAGGGCGTGATGCCCATGGCACGTAGTGACGGCCCTTCATGGCCTCTGCCTTGACGATAGGCCATGCCACTGCCCATGCGGAATCGGAATGGGCTGTCCATACTGCCGTGAGCGAGTCGATCTTTGCCTTCGCCTCTTTTGTAATTATGGGGTACTGTGCTTGTACCGCCTGTGTGCCTACCGTCATGGTAAGCGCTGCCAACAATAGTTTTTTGTTGTTCATAATAGTTATTTTTGTTTTGATATAATCTTTTTACCTTTTATATTATAACGCAGACCGTAGTGGTTTGTAACCTGTCCAGTCCATAGAAAATCCCTCTCATAGTGTTTCCTAATGAGAGGGATCAAGATTATGGTTTTTACGCAACAGACTCCTGTCTATGCTTTTCCTTCGTCAATGGATTATCTCCAGACTTATTACTTGGCGATGAACTTCTTGCCGTTCTGGATGAGGATACCCTTGGCGTTCTTGCTTACGCGCTGGCCTGCGAGGTTGTAGACTGGAGCATTTGCGTCAGTCTTCTCGGCTGCAATCTCGCTGATGCCGTTTGTTCCGGCTGTGAATTCGAATCCGCCGAAGCCCACCTGTGTGCTCTTGCAGAAGATGTAGTATGTCTCGTTTGCGGCAGCGTCGAATGTGGGGTAAGCCCATACCGTAGCCTTCAGCTTTCCGGCGGTCTTCGGTGTGTGTGTCACGTATGTTCCGTTCTTGGGCAGTCCTGCTGTTCCGTCCGGAGAATAGTAGGCGTTGTCCCACTTTGCGCGGAAGTTGCCCGTGGGAACACCGTCGGTAATGATTTCCTCGAACTCAATCTTGTCGAGGTTCACTGGGTTGCCCTTTCCCTGCACATAGTAGAACGGAGCCACGGAGCCGTCGCTGCTCAGGGCCTGTGCTTTCAGTTCGCCCCATGTGTTGTCGTATTTTGCTTCGAGTTTTCCGTCAACTAGCGCACCGTCGTTGTATCCGCTTATGGGACCCGATGTGTGGGTTCCCGTTACGTTTGCTGTTTCAAATTTTACTACCGACATGGCATTTGCTTCGGCATTTGCTACATAGTCAGCTTTCAGTGTTTCGCCTTCGTTCACTGTCCAAACCTCCTGTGCATTTGCGCTCAGCGCGCAGAGTGCTACAGATACAAGAGTAAAGATTTTCTTCATGTTGATTTTAGTTTTAAGTAATAATTTATAGATGTTTGATAATCGATTCGTATTGGTTGTACGTTTTACGCTTCAAAATTATTCATTTAATTTCAAACCTACTATATATTGATGTTTTATTTAGAAATAATTAACCTATCGACGTGCTGCATGACAGGTTTCCGTCAACAATCAGCCATTTGCTCGCTGTTGACGGAAACCTACAGACATTATTTGTCATTCGTCCTGTTTCTTTGTATTCCGGTTGCGGTATTCCAGTGGCGTCATTCCGAATTTCTTCTTGAAGCATTTGCCGAAATAGCTCGCTTCCTTGAAGCCGACCTTATAGGCTATCTCCGAAACGCTGTCGCTGGTGGTGGCTATGAGTTTCTCCGCTTTGTCAAGGCGGATTTCCCTCACGAGGTCAATGGGGGCGTATCCGGTCAGGCTCTTCAGTTTCTTGAAGAAGGCTGAACGGCTCAGTCCGATTTCTCCGGCGATGGTATCGATGTTGAAATCCTCATTCTGTATGTTCTCTTCGATGAAGCTGCGGATGCGTGTGATGAACTCCATGTCTTTCTTTGCCAGATGCTTTTCGTATTCGTCGGCTGCAGAGTCGGACTCTGCTGCCTGGTGGCTTTGCTGCAGAATCATCTTGCGCTGGAATACACTCTGCTCCTGCAGCAGTTGGTGGATACGTGCCATGAGCATCTCTTGGCTGAACGGTTTGGTGATGAAGGCATTGGCACCGTTGGCGATGACTCGTGTCTTCTCCTCGTCGCCGTTCTTTGCCGTGAGGATAATCACCGGCACATGGCTGACGGTGAAGTCTTTCCTCACTCTCCGCAGCAGTTCCACACCATCCATGCGGGGCATCATCAGGTCGGTGATGATAAGGTCGGGGTGTGAGGAGAGTATCTTCTCCAGTCCGTCCACGCCGTCTTCTGCAGGGATGACACGGTAGGATTGGCTAAGCTGCATGGTGAGGAGGCGGCGGAGGTCGGAGTTGTCCTCGATGAGGACGAGGGTAGGGGAGGAGGAAGAGGACCGGGACTGGTTTGAATTATCGGGTCTCCCGGAGTTTTCAGAACTGTCTGAGCCGTCTGGGCTGTCTGAGAAATCCGAGCCGTACGATAGGCAAGTCCGGCTATCTGATTCTTCCGCAATCTCTTTCTTACCCTCAGCCTTTGCCGTATTGTCGTCGAGCAATATTTCGGTGAGGTCGTTGGCGTAGGCTTCCTTGTTGGTGGGGATTTCCAGAGTGAAGGCTGCACCGCCGCCGTTGGGCAGGTTCTCTGCCCAAATCCTGCCATGGTGCATGATGGCGTATTCGCGCGACAGACTCAGACCGATGCCTGTGCCGGTCTGCTGGGTATCAGACGACGTGGCGTTGTCTGCCATTGCGAAGCGGTCGAAGATTTTTTCCAACTGTCCTTCGGGGATGGTCGCACCATTGTCCTCCACCCTTATACGGCAAATGGAACTGTCGCAGGGGTGGCTTGTGCTGTTGTTGACGTAGCTTGCGCTCACGGTTATTTCCCCTCCCGTATGTGTGTACTTGAAGGCGTTGCTGATGATATTGTTGAGGATTACGCCTATCTTCTCGGCATCACACCATGCCATCAACGGCTCCTGCGGCAGATTGAATTCCATCTTTATGTTGCGGTCCTTTGCCGCCATGCGGTATTCCTCATGGAATATACGCATGATGTCGCAGATGTCGGTATGCGACAGATGGAGCGGCATCTTGCCGTTCTGCACCTTGCGGAAGTCGAGAATCTGGTTCACGAGATGCAGCATCTTCGTGGCGTTGCGGTCTATCAGGCGCAGGTATTCCTTGCCTTCGGCAGAGATTCTCTCGTTACGGATGAGCGAGGTTATCGGACTCTTTATGAGCGTGAGCGGTGTGCGCAGCTCATGGCTGATGTTTGTGAAGAAACGGATTTTCAGTTCGGCGAGCCTGTTGCTGATATACACCTCGTTGCGCATCCTGAGCATGGCCAGGGACAGTCGGATGCCACCATAGACGGCGGCACACAGGAGTATGAAGTATATGCAGTAAGCCCACCACGTTGCCCACCAGGGCGGCAGAATGGTGATGCGCAGCGTGCGTTCGGGCGAGTTGCCCTCTGCCGACTTCACCCTGAATATGTATTCTCCCGGCGGAATGTTGGCGTATGAGGCAACGCGGCTCTCGTCGTCCATGTGCCAGTGTTTCTCGTATCCGTCGAGGATGTAGGTGAATGTCGTGGTATCGTTGCTGCCGAAGTTGAGTGCACTGAACTCTATCGAGAACATGTCCTGGTCGTGTGTCAGCGTAATCTCCTTGGCGTATCGTGGCGACACCTCGCTGATTGGTGGTGTGAAACTGGCGAGACTGCGGTTCTGTACCTTGAAATCCACTATGAATATAGGATAAGAACGTTTCCCCTCATGCTCCACCTTGTCCGGGCTGTAGGCTATGACGCCCAAACGACTGCCCACGAGTATTCGCCCGTCCTTCAGGCATATGGCGGCATTGTCCTCCACCTTGCTGGACTGGAATCCGTCGAGATGGCCGTAGGTGTTCAGTGTGCTGCCGGTCTCAGCCAGACTCGAGAGTCCGTTTTCGGCCGTGAACCACAGACGGTGGCGCTTGTCCTCCACGAGTGTGGATACCATATTGCCCGACTGTCCGCTGCCTGTCACGGCATACAGGCGCAGGTTTCCCGACGTGGCATCGTAGCCCTCAATCTTGTTCACTCCGCATCCGAACACGCTTATCCAGATGTTTCCCTTATGGTCTTTCAACAGGTTCAACACGTCGTTGTCCACCACGGTATGGTTCTTTCCGCGGCGGAAATTGTTGAATACTATGCCCTCGGCGTTCTTGAAGGAACCGTCGAACGAGAGCAGTCCGTCGGTCGTTGCCACCCACATCGTGTGGTTGTTGTCCTCCACAATCTGCCTTGCATTGATATACAGGTCGTTGTGGGGATATTGCTTCATGCGGTTGTTCTTGTTGATGAATATGGTCTTGCCGCCCTGCCGGCTTATCAGATTCAGTCCGCCGCCATAGGTGCAGACCCATATTCTGCCGCGACTGTCCTGATAGGAATAGTACACGTTGTCGTGGCTGATGCTGTATCTGTTGCGGGTGTTGTGGCGGTAAGACGTGAAGCGTATGCCCTGCGGCGCACTTCTGTCCGGCGTTCCCATAATCAGACCGCCGCCCTTGGACGAGAGCCAGAGGCATCCGCTGCGGTCCACCATTATATTATATATGTTTGCCGCAAGGTTCTCAAACTTTTTCTTCAGCTCCCCGCTTCTGCCGTCCACGCAGTATAGCGTGCGGTGGCGTGTGCCTATCCATATATCGCCGTTGGCCGCCTGATAGAGCGAGCGTATGCCGTAATCGGAATTCGCATCACTGACGTCTGCGGCAAGCATACCGGGATAGAGGAATGTGAACAGGTCTCTCGGGAACCTCACTTTAAAGAGTCCGTCGGTAGACGATGACAGCCACAGCAGTCCGTCGCTGTCGATATCGATGTCAACGAATTTCGTGGCTTGCCCTCTTCCGCCTATGGCGAAAGGCATAGCCCCCAGATCCGCCCCGACAAAGCTCTGCGGGTTGAAGTTCTGCATGGTTCCCGTGTTGCGGTCGAATCTCCACACTGTCTCGTTGCGCAGCAGGAAGAACATGCCGTTGGCACCGGCATCACAGAATTTCACGGCATCAAGCACCGTATGCGCCGGAGTAGGGAAGTTTCTCGTGGAGTTGTCGCTCGGGTCAAACAGCGTCAAACCGCTCCCCCTGCCGTATATCCATAGTTTTCCCCTGCTGTCTGCATACGACTGTGTCGCCCCTCCCGCAAGCCGTGCGAGGAGCTTCCCGTCACAGTAAATCCCGCTGTTTGTCGACGTGAACACTCTGCTGCCGATTCTGTTTATTGTGCAAATGGCTGAACTGCCGGCAGTGCGCAACTTTACGACCCTGCCGTTGTCGGCATTTATGGCATACGTATTGCCCGATGCCGTGCCGATATACACCGTGCGGCCGTAATGGGAGAAGGTAGTGGCGCTCGAAGCGTCGGGCACGTTGCGCAGAATGGAAGTTTTTGACACCTTGCTGCCCTTCGAGACGATGCCCACCTCGAAGTCAGGTCCGAGCCAGAACAGATACCGCCCGGTTTCGCCCACCACGTTTCTCTTGAGCCTCATGGTGCTGCGGTCTATGTCGTGGCGTGCATCGTAAATCTTCCGGATATGCGGGCTGTTGTCCTCGTCCACGCGGATTTCATACAGATTCTTGTCGCGGGTATAGATAAGGGTGTTCCCGTTGTCGATAGTCTGGATTTTTATCACCTTCAGGTTTGACGCCACCTTGCGCAGCTCGGAATACATATCATTGAACGTTTCCGTGGTCTTGTCGAAGCGGTAGAGGCGGTTGTCCGAAGTGCGGACCCACAGGCTGTTCCGCCTGTCCTCCACTATGCTGATTACCTTCCGCGGCGGGATGTCAGATTTCGGGTTCTTCCTTACCACGTATGAATTGAATTCCGTGCCGTCAAATGATGACAGCCCGTACCATGTGCCGAGCCATACGAATCCGTCGCGGTCTTTCACCGTGGTATTCACGATGCCCGTCGGCAGTCCGTTGTCCACCGAATATCTTGTGGCAATCAGTCCCGTCTGCGCCACGGCTACGGCATGCATGAGAGCCGTAATGAGTATGATGATAAAATGTCTTTGACGCTCCATTGTTGCAGAAATATAGTCCAAAGATACATCAAAAGTTTCAGAAAAAAAAGAAAGGTGCGGATAAAAATTTATCCACACCTTCCATACAATACTTTTTACCTTGGTACAAAAAAACTTGCTACCTGAATCTTCTGCTATGATTTATTGTCTAAAACTATTTGCGATTCCTTTATTTCCGTGGCACACACATGCCCTTTTTCAGGCCATGTTGCCGTTTATGGCGAGCATGATGCGCATCTTCAGCTCCGCCTTCTCGTCTGCCGAGAGGGGCGCCACGCCGGGGTTTCCTGCCGGCGGATTCTGTCTTTTTGCGTATTTTGCGTAGTTGTCAGTCATTTCAATCGAGTCTTTATATGATGCTTTTATTATAGATATCACATTAAAGACGCGCTGACTGCCGGCCTGTACTCAATATGCCGATATTATTTTGCCATTTCTCTCAGCCGGCTCATGCTGCGGTGCATCAGATTGCGCACAGACTGGTAGTTGATGCCCATAATCTGGCAGATATCGTCGTATTTGCGCTCCTCTATATAATAAAGGTGTATGATTTGCTGCTGCCTGGGCGAGAGGTTGCTGATGTATTGCGTCATGGTGAGCGTGCGGTTCGCCTCCTCCTCCATGCGCTCCATGCTGTATTCCTCCCCGCTGTCGCAGAGCGGCTTCATGTTGGCGTCGGTAATCTCGTCGTCGCAGAGGTGTGTCTGACGGCGGAATTCGTCGTTGATGCGGTTTCTGAGAGAAACATAGAGGTATGACTCGATGTTGTTCACCTTGTCGAGCTGCGCTCTCTTATTGAATAGTTTGACAAATACATCCTGTATGCAGTCCTTTATGAGTTCGCGGTCGGCAGTGAATTTCGTGCCGAACATGAAAAGGTTGTCGATGTGCTTGTCGTAAAGCTGTGTTAAGTTAACCATAGATTTGTTTGATAATACTACTTGCCAAGACTTCTTCATGCCTTTCGGCAGAGGAAGCGCTTTTAATAGATTTGTTCTCTGCAAAGGTAGTGATTTTTTCGTCTGAATTGCTTTAAATCAAGTGCAATTTATTGGTAAAAACAGGTTTTTTCATAAAAAAAACAGGTAAAACCGGTACTTTTCTTTCACTTTTGTCAAATATCAAAGTTTTGTGTATCAAATATTATAGCCTGTAGCATTGTCCCCAATAAAACTTGTCGTATATCAAGAAAGCATAAAAACCTGCATTTTCTTTTGTTCCGGTGAGTACAAAAAACACTCCATACGGCATGTTGTCTTCTTGATGACTCAATGGCATGATGCTGTAAGGAAGATGTTTCATGTAATTCTTGATAAAATTAATGGGAAGAAGACGAGTTGACAAGTAGACAAGATACGGGTAGGAGCTATGTTATACGATGAGTATAGGTATGTTATACGATGAGTATAGGTATGTTATACTGTTAGTATACCTATGCTGTACTCTTGGTACCAGGGTGCTGCACCTTTTTGGTACCGTTTTTTTGATTTGTTTACATGACGCTTGAAAATCTGCAAAGCCATGCTTTGAATATAAAAAGGTCGTTGTTTACTGTCAATGCATTTAACGGAAGAGAAAAAAATACGGCGGAATGGTGGAAAATCCGAAATACATATTACCTTTGCGGAAAAAACATGACAAGAGAAGAAACCGTACTCACATATCTCAGAGAACACGACATCCCGTTCACCAACTACAACCACCCCGAGGGAAAGACCATCGAGGAGGCGAGACGATGGTGGAAAGACGACGGCAGCGTGCACTGCAAGAACCTCTTCTTCCGCAACCACAAGGGCAACCGCCACTATCTCGTATGCTTCAACTGCGACCACGACCTCGCCATACACGACCTGGAACATCTGCTCAAGGAGTCGCTCGTGGCCAGAGGACTGCCTTCATGCGGAAAGCTCTCGTTCGCCTCGCCCGAGCGCATGATGAAATATCTGGGACTGGAGCCGGGCAGCGTGTCGCCCTTCGGGCTCATCAACGACACGGAGAGCCACGTGCACCTCTTTCTCGACGAGAACCTGCGCGGGGCAGAGACTCTCTCGTTCCATCCCAACGACTGCCGCGGCACGGTGGTGATACGCCGCGAGGACTTCGAGCGCTACCTCGCCCTCGTGGGCAACGAATACGAATACATCAAACTGTATTGATTTGTCTGATTCATAGTTTAAAGACGTATTCTCCAATTCATGTAATTCTTGATAAAAGAAAAACTCTTCTCTTAATATATAATAGGTTTAGTGGGCTCGATATTACTTTATGTGAGCCTGCTGTCTATATTGCTTCAATGCCCCGAAACCGACATGCCGGCAACCATTATCCGACGGGGAAAGGGGAAAAAGTGTATCTTTTTCACTTTTTAAAAGAAAACACGCCAAAAGCTTTTATCGTATAGAATATTTTTTATAACTTTGCATTATAAATATAAATATGTCTTAACAGGCATCATCTGACAATCTATTAAACAGAATAAAACTTAAACAAATCCTGCTTCCTTGGCCCGCGAGTCAAGGCTCCATCATGCGTGGAACCCAAGCAGACCAATGACAGACAAAACGAAAAAACAGGAAACTAATAAAATCAAATAACTTATAACGCATAACTTATGGCTACAAAACAATTATCACTACACTGCAAGACCTGGACATTACTCAGCCTTGCAACTGGAGCGGTCCTCATGGCATCATGTGCACAGGATGGATTCGACGACGAAGAGTTTGACAGTGGCGTATACAACACGCAGCTCGAAGCCCCGTCGGCAGACGACATCAAAATCACTCCAAGCACAGACGGAGCCATGCAGACCATCAGCTGGCCGCTGGTGTACGGAGCAGGCGGATACCACGCCATCCTGACAGATACGGACAACGGCGAGGTGGTGAAGGACACGTTGATCGACGGAGTCTCGTTCGCAACAAAGCGCGCGGAAGACACAAACTACAAGATTTCGCTTGCCGTGCTCGACAACAAGGAGAAAAACAACAAGGGAACGGAACCGGTGGAAAAGGTATTCAACACCTTCACTCCTTCATTCCAGACCATTCCTGCAGGAACAGACCTCTACCAGTATTTCAATGACAATGCAGTGCCCGAGGACGGCACGTCCAAGATGCTCTGCTACGACCTGGAGCCGGGTGCAGAATACACATTGTCGGGCAACGTAGACTTCGGGAACAAGCAGGTGACGCTCAGAACTACCAACGCCTCCAACCACGCAAAGCTCGTGTTCACAGGCAAGGTGAGCTTCAAGACAGCCACAATGTTCTCACTGAAGAACCTTGACATCGACGCCTCGCAGTCGCTTAACCCCGTGGTTTCGCTCAGCGATACACCCGACGAAAGCACCAAGGGTACGGGAGACTACTATATAATAAAAGGTGCCGTGACCATCAACGGATGCAACATCACGGGCGTGAACAACAACCTCGTGTATGACGGCAACAAGAAATACTGTCTTGAGAGCCTGGTAATCAACAACTCCAACATCAAGCTCACATGCAGCAGCGAGACGAGCATCAGCGGCAACGCCGTGGTATACTTCAAGGGCGGATTCGCCAACACGCTGCAGGTTTCCAATTCCACATTCTGGAATGCCGGTGACTCTGACGCCAAATACTTCGTGCAATACAACAACAGCGGACGCGCCACACGCGCCGGATACACCAACAGCTGGGTGAAATTCCTCAACAGCACATTCTACAACATCGCAAAGGCAGGACAATGGGCAAACTACGGAGGATTCTCCGGACAGAAATGCGCATGCTTCGACGTGGAGAAATGTATCTTCGTGGAGTGCGGCAACAAGCAGGTGATTCGCCGAATACTGGCAGGACGCGCTCCGTCGTCATACGCAAGCGTAACCACAGCATATAATACATATATGTTCGGCGGAGAGTTCGAGAGCACGGGAGGCGTCGTGGACCCGTACGACCTCAGCGGAACGGCAATCGAGGAGAACCCGGGCTTCAAGGATGCGGCAAACGGCGACTTCACCATCAGCGGAGCAGCACAGCTGGCAAACAAGACCGGCGACCCACGCTGGATAAAGGCAGGAGAATAAGGACATTACAGCCGGCAGGTTGACAAACATACAAAACAGGCAAATCTACAGGCCGGCGACAGAATTCAAAAACAAGGAGACATGAAAAGAAAAACCATAATAAGTTTATGCTTCGGCTGCATGGCACTGGTTTCCATACCAGGCTACGCACAGCAGAACCAGACCATAAAGGGCACCGTGGTTGACCAGAACGGAGAGCCGATCATCGGAGCGACCGTAAAGGTTGTAGGACAGAAAGGCAACAACACGGGTGTAATAACCGACCTGGACGGAAACTACTCAATAACAGCCCCCAAAGGAAGCAAAGTGACCATCTCATACATAGGCTATCTGCCGCAGACCGTTGCTGCCGGAGGAAAAGTGCAGCTGAAGGAAGACTCGCAGAACCTCGACGAAGTGGTAGTGGTGGGCTACGGTGCACAGAAGAAGGCACACCTGACGGGTTCGGTGGGAACTGTGGACATGAACGAGCTGCAGGACCTTTCGAGCGGCGGACTGGCAAGCATGCTCGAAGGACTCGTGAACGGAGTGAGCGTAAGCGGCGGAGACAGCCGTCCGGGCGACAACGCATCGATAAAGATACGCGACACGAACTCGCTGAGCGACGTGGGAGTGACGGCACAGTCGCCGCTCTACGTAATCGACGGATATATCTACCCCAACGACGTGAAAATCGGAAACACATACCATAACCTGGGCGAAGAGGCATTCAACAACCTCGATGCATCGGTGGTGGAGAGCATATCCGTGCTGAAGGACGCATCGGCAGCCGTGTATGGAGCGCGCGCCGCCAACGGAGTAATCCTCGTGACAACGAAGAAAGGAAAGCTCGGAGCACCGTCAATCAGCTACAACGGACAGTTCGGACTGACCGACGCCGTGTCGACACCGAAGATGCTGAACGCATACAACTACGGAAGACTGTGGAACGCCGTGAAGGCTGCAGATCCGACAAACTTCTCGTCGCTCAACACGACCAAAGACCTCTATCAGGCTGACGAGCTCGAGGCTATGAAGGGACTGAACTACGACCTGCTCGACAAATACTGGGAGACGGGATTCACACAGAAGCACAGCCTCAACATAAGCGGGGCAACAGAAAAGGCAAGCTACTTCGCAGGAGTGAGCTACTTCAGCCAGGACGGTAACCTGGGCAACATCGACTACAACCGATTCAACTACCGTGCAGGAGTGGACGTGAAAATCTCGAAATGGCTGAAGGCCAACCTGACCGTGAGCGGCGACAACGGAGAGAACAACAAGGAGAACATAAAGGTGGGCGGAAGCAACAAGGAGAAAGACTACAACCTGCTCCTGACACGTCCGCGATACATTCCGGAATACGTGAACGGATACCCCATCATGGCAAACGGAATCTCTAACTCCGCTTCGGGCGACAGCCAGTACAACTACGACGTGATGCACAACAACGGCGACTACGTGAAGAACATGAGCCAGAACATGACCGTGAACGGAAGCATCTCGTATGACTGGGGATGGCTGAAACCGCTCAAGGGACTCACCATGTCGATGAGCTACTCTAAGAGCGTTTCTACAAACAAAGGCAACGAATACGGATCGTCGTTCAAGCTCTACTCGCTGCAGCAGCGTTCCGGAAGCGGAAGCCACCTGTATACACCAATCGCCGGAGAGAACGCTGACAACTCTATGCTCACCGACGACATGAACTTCAGCCCTACGGTAATATCAAACGGCGACCCGTCGTATCTGATGCGCAACATGGTGCGCACGGACAACTACCAGCTGAACTTCACGATGAACTACGCACGCGACTTCGGCAAGCACCACGTGGGCGCACTCTTCTCGATAGAGAGAAGCGAGGCTGAGAGCGAATACAACATGAGCAAGGTGAGCGACCCGTATCCATTTACAACGGGACAGTCGAACTCAGCCGAAGCCAAGACCAAGGAAGCTGTGTTCACAAGAGCCGAGAGCGGTTCGCTGAGCTATATCGGACGTGTGAACTATTCATACGCCGGCAAGTATCTCGCCGAATTCCTCGTGCGCTCCGACGCTTCAACGAAATTCGCCCCCGAAAACCGCTGGGGCACATTCCCCTCGGGAAGTCTGGGATGGATTATGAGCGAGGAGTCATGGTTCCAGAACAACGTGAAGTTCGTTGACTTCCTCAAGCTGAGAGCATCGTTCGGTCTCACAGGCCGCGACAACACCGCACCGTGGCAGTGGATGCAGGTTTACGCACAGGATGCCGACAAGGGTCCGGTGTTCGGCACGTCTGTCACTACCGACAGCGACAACCGCATCACCATCAACAAGAACAATTCCGCCGTGAACCGCAACGTGCATTGGGACAAGTCGTACAAGTTCAACTTCGGTATCGACGCCAATTTCCTCGACAACCGTCTGGGAGTGGCATTCGATGCATACAGGGTGTGGAACCGCGAGATGCTGATGAACATAGCACAGTCCATCCAGGCAACAGTGGGAACACAGAGCGCCGCCACAAACCTCGGCGAAATGAACTCATGGGGATATGAGCTCTCCCTGAACTGGAAGGACAAAATCGGCAAGGACTTCAAATACCGCATTGGACTGAACACCGGCTACAGCGACAACGAGGTGCTGAACATGGACTGGCAGACGAACTACCTCTACCGTCAGATCACACGCGGACGCCGTTCCGACTATTCGCAGGGATGGGGAATGCAGTGCATTGGAATGTTCCGCAGTTTCCAGGATATCCAGGAGTATGTGGACAAGTATCACATCACATCATATATGGGAATGTCGCCCGACCAGATACGTCCGGGTATGCTTATATATAAGGATGTGCGCGGAGCCTACGACCCGTCAACAGGCAAATATGCAGCCCCGGACGGAATCGTGGACAAGGACAACGACCAGGTGCAGCTGAACAAGCGTTCAAACCCGTATGGATTCACACTGAACCTGGGTGCCGACTGGAAGGGACTCTCAATCTCCACACAGATCCAGGCAAGCTGGGGAGGATACGACTTCCTCGACGGTTCAATGCTGAAGGCCGGCAGCAACGGACTGGAGTATACCAACATGCCGTCGTTCTGGAATCCGGACAACATGTTCGTTTACCAGGACATTTACGACGGAAGCGGCAATCTGGTGATGAGCGAGAACAGAAACGGCAATCTGCCTAACCTCGCCTACAGCAGCGTGAATGCAGTGACATCAAACTTCTGGCGCATCAGCGGCACAAGAATCAAATGGAACCGCGTGACACTGGCATACAGCATACCGTCGAAATACGTGAAGGTAATCGGTCTGCAGAGCGTGCGCTTCAACGTGACGGGCACAAACCTGCTGAGTCTCTACAATCCATACCCTGACAATTTCATCGACCCGATGAGCAGCTACGGCAAGTATCCGGCACTGCGCAAATGGACAATCGGTGTGAACGTCACCTTCTAATCTATAACAAGCGTATAAGCATTTTACAACTAAAAAGGAAAAAAGATGAAATACAATAGATATAAAGTATTCGGCTTTGCACTCGTATCCATGGTTGCATTCTCGGCTTGCAGCGACAGTTTTCTTGACGACAAGAAGAACTTCGACAACGTGAATCCTGATGTGTACAACTATTACGAGGGAGCCAATGCCCGAGTAAACGATGTATACAGCTGGTGTCTGCCAAACACCGGCGGTGCAATAGGATGGCAGAATCCAAGCACCGGAAGCAATGATGCCGAAGGCATGAGCACCGAGGAATACAGTGGATTCGGAAGCTTCGTTGACCCGCAGGCAGAGATGTCGGTATCAAAGGGAAATATGCCCGACTACTTCTACGGACAGCTGAACAACATTCAGCAGAGTGCATACGGACGCATCCGCAACATCAACGACGTGATTGCAGGTATTACGGGAAGCACCCTGTCTGCCGACGAGAAGGACGAGCTGCTCGGCCAGGTATATTTCTTCCGCGCATGGTGCTACTTCCGCCTTGTGCAGTGGTTCGGCGGAGTGCCGCTCGTGACTGAGGTGCAGGAACCCGTGGAGTCGGTTTACACTCCGCGCTCTTCGGCAAAGAAATGCATCGAGTTCATCTGCTCCGACCTCGACAAGGCATCAAAGATGCTCGCAAAGAAAACAATGAACGGCGGATGGAATTCATCGAACTTCGGACGCATCACCACCGGAACGTGCGTGGCACTGAAGGGACGAGTGCTCCAGCTATGGTGCAGTCCGCTCTTCAACCGCAGCAACGACAAGACACGCTGGGCCAACGCCTATGCAGAAATGAAGGCAGGACTCGACTCCATCAAGGCTTGCGGCTATGACCTCTACAAGACATCAGCAAACGTGAACGGATCCGACTTTGCCGGAATGTTCTCGCAGATGGGAAGCTGCGAGGCTGTCTTCACCACGCAGTACAACAGCGTGCAGAGCGGCAACGGACAGAAGAACAACGGATGGGAAGCACAAATCCGTCCGAAGAACACTTCGGGCAAGGGAGGCAAGACACCTTCGAAGATGCTCATCGACTTATTCCCGATGGCCGACGGCAAGCTCCCGGCAACGGCTGACACATACACACTGCTCGCCAAGAGCTCTGATGTATACGACGAGGAATTCCCGCTTGAGAACCGCGACCCACGCTTCTACCGCACCTTCGCCTTCCCTGGCGAGCGCTGGGCATACAACGGAGGTTCAAGCCTGGCACAGTTCGGTGCAGGCTATCCTTCATACAACAACGGAAAGGACTATGAACTCTGGAACTACGTATGGTATACCAAGGCCGACGATGCCGGAAACGTGGAAAACAGCACCTGCTATGGTGCCGACAGTCTGCTGACCAACAAGCGCGGAGTATACTTGCGCAAGCGTTCCGACGACCTCGATGTGAACGGCAACCCGCTCTATTCGTTCAATGCCATCGTAAGCAACGGCGGCTTCTGCTATTCGGCAGCACCGTATATGGAGCTGCGCTATGCCGAGGTTCTGCTCAACCTTGCCGAAGTGGCATGCGGTGCCGGTGATATGGAGTATGCCGTTTCGCTGTTGAAGCTCATCCGCGAGCGTGCCGGATATACGGCGGAGAACAACTATGGTCTGCAGGCCGACCTCGCCACAAACCAGGCAGCCTGCATGTCGGCAATCCTCTACGAGCGCCAGATTGAGTTTGCCTACGAGGGCAAGCGTTTCCTCGACATGCGCCGTTGGATGCTGTTCGACGGCGGCGAGGGAATCTCTGACATCGAAGGAGCGCCAACCTCATGGAAGCTCACAGGCTGGGGCGGCAACACCTGCAACTGGCTCGGCGTGAAGCCGTTCAACAACCAGCGCAGGGAGAACATCGAGTTCCGCACTGCCGACAAGTATGGCGTGGGCGACGCCACAGCAAGTTCCGACCCTCTGCGTAAGGCGAACGTGGCACGCTGTGCTGCTCTTGACCTGCGCACCGACCTCGCCGGACAGATGACGACGCTGAAGAACTGGTATAAGAACAACCTGACATACAAACTGAAGAAGGGCGATGCCTACAACTCAGACAAGGTACCATTGCACACCAAGTTCTTCGCCAAGTACTATTTCTTCGGTCTTACACAGGGTGCCCTGAACAACAACTCGAAGATTGAGCAGACCATCGGTTGGGAGGATTCAAACAAAGGAAACTCCAACGGAACATTCGACCCTCTCGCCGAGTAAGTATCCTGTTCCCTCGGGAACGATAAAAAGAACACAAGGCTTGACAAGCAGAAAGCATCATATACAGCTTGACAAGCAGAAAGCATAAAAAAAACGAATGGCAGCCCCATCAGCGGTTTGCCATTCGTTTTTTCTATAGTACGCTCGGCATGAGCATTGTCTAACGGGTGGAAGTCCCGAGTAAGCCCTAATAGCGGGAATTACATAGCCAAAGGCAAGGGTGTCCATCGTGAGTTGGAATCTGAAAGAAGCCGGCGGCAAACATCTGACCTAACGAACAGGAACTTCATATAAGGCATTTAACCATGGATAAGATTGCAAAGCAAATCAAAGTCCCATAGCTATTCGGAATGGTTGGTGTAAATGAAGTGGGTATAAGATGGAAAGAATAA
>USSF01000034.1 GCA_900557405.1 uncultured Prevotella sp. | reverse complement strand
CACTTTTCTACCGTTTTGAGCGTATAATACTGATAATCAACTAATAACGCATTCACGAATTGCAAGGCGTTGAAGACTGTAACGTTCGAAGATGGAACAGATCTGATGGAGATGGCGTATGGCTCTTCAAACGAGGAACATGGACTTTTCCGTGATTGTCCTGTGGAAACTCTCTATTTAGGACGTTGGTTGTCTTACAATACAGATGTATCAACCCACTCCCCGTTCTATTCCATTGCAGAACTCAAGAACCTGACTCTGGGCAAGAATCTGAAGGTGGTGGACAAGTATATGTTCTCATACTGCACAGGACTGGAGAATTTATATATTCCAGACAATATCACTTCCATCAACATGTGGGGCTTCCGTGGCTGTACGTCATTGAAGTCTGTAAGATTCAGCGAAGCCCTCAGTCAGATATCAGACTATGGATTCTCTGGATGTACTTCTCTTGACAACGTGGCACTCCCTGCAAGCATGACCAGTATCGCAGACAACAGCTTCTCAGGATGTACATCTTTGAGAAAACTTGATTTAGGAACTTCTCTGAGGATTATCGGTCCGTCAGCATTCCAGAACTGCACGGCATTGGAAGGAGTTGAAATGCCGGAAACCTTGGAAGGTCTGGGAGTAGAGTCTTTTGCAGGCTGCACATCCCTCCCCTATGTGGAAGTAAAGGGGGAAATTTCGTCGGTGGGCAAGCAGTCATTCCAGGGCTGTACAGGATTGACATGGATTTCGCTCAGCAAGAATGTTTCGTCATTAGGCGAGAATTCGTTTGACGGATGTACCAATATAAAGTATGTAAAGTCATACGCAACCTCACCCATTCCTGCGGGACTGGCAAACTTCCCAGAGGATGTGGTGGCTAACGGTACTTTATTCGTGCCGGCAAGCTATGTGAGCAGATACAAAAGGTCTGCCACATGGAAGGACTGGGGTAACATCAAGGCTATGACAGAGGGAATATTCCTGAATACTGTCACCCTGAACCAGGAAGACGCCCACTTAGAGGCAGGTGAAACACTCACGCTCGAAGCTACAGTAGGTCCGGACGATGCAATCAACAAGAAAGTGGATTGGAAGTCGGATGATGAGGCTGTAGCAACGGTATCAGCAGAAGGTGTGGTAACCGCTCATGCGGTTGGACAAACAACAATCCATGCAATCGCCGATGACGGCGGCGGTGCCAAGGCTGCCTGTACAATAACCGTTGACCCGACAAAGGTCGCTTCGATAGCATTGAGTTCAGAGTCTTTGGAGATCAGAAAGAACCATCAGGCACAGCTCTCGGCTACAGTTGCTCCGGCCAATGCAACAGATACACGTATTGTCTGGTCGTCTACCAACGAAGATGTTGCCAAGGTATCAGAAGAAGGTATCGTTTCGGCTATTGCCCCTGGCGATGCAGTAATCAAGGCAACATCACAGGATGGCAGTCAGGTGGAAGGCACCTGTCAGGTGAAAGTCCTGTCGGTATTGAAGGGCGACTCCAATGACGATGATGAGGTGAACATCGTGGATGTTGTCAATACCATCAACTATATATTAAATAAGGTGGCAGGCAAGTTCTCGCTTGAGGCAGCCGATGTGAATGGCGATGGCAGCATTTCCGTTTCCGATGTATCAGCTACTACGGAGATTATCATGCAGCAGAGTCTTGAGACAATGAGCAGCAGAGCCATGGCCAAGACCAATATGCACATGGACGCTCCATCCGCTGACTGTCTTGTACTTACCCAGAACGGACAGAAATCCATCGCCGTTGCACTGGACAACAATGGCATCTATACAGCGCTGCAGACAGACATTGTGCTGCCAAGAAACGTCAGCGACGTTACATTCAAGCTGGATGATGCTATCACTGCGACCCACCTGCTGACGTATGCCAAGCTGAATTCACGCACTTGGAGAGTGGTAGTCTATTCTCTGAGCAACAGTTTTTTCCTGGACGGCAATGACATATTCACAGTGTCATTCAACAAGGCGATGGATGCAAATGAGGTCAAGACACTGAATGCTATGGTTTCTGACGCAGAGGCTGTAGGTTACCGTTTGACCTCGCGCGTGGCAGAGACTACTTCGATTGCATCTGCTGGTGCCGGTGCTGCTCCTGTGCAAACCGTTCCTGGTGGTGTCATCATCCGTGGTGCTGTAGATACACCGGTTTATGTATATACAACATCCGGTATTCTCGTCAAGTCATTCCGTCTTGCTTCAGAAGAGGTCAGACTGGAACTGCAAAATGGTGTTTATCTTGTAAAAATGAATGGACACATTACAAAGACAACTATAAAGTAATAAAAATATGATAAGATTAAAAAGTATTTTTATTCTTATGTTTCTCATGCTGTTGGCACTGCCGACAGCATTGAGGGCTGAGAATGCATTTTACACAGCCCCCTTCAACATCATTCCCGGGGACACCAAGACATTGTCCATTTGTCTGGACAACGACCAAATCATCAGAGGTTTCCAAGCCGACATCATCCTGCCGGAAGGATTGACCATGCTGAAGGATGGCGATGGTAATTTCAATATCTCACTTACAGACAGAGCCTCTGCCTTTGCAGTTAGTTCCAATGAAATCAGTGATGGTACAATCCGAGTGATAGGCTATTCTTTTGAGAGTGCTGATCTTGAGCCTGGAAAAGGAACTTTGCTTAAAGTGCAGGTCAAGGCATCAGAAAGCTTTACAGGAGGATACATACAACTCAAAAACAAAATCCTGGCTGACAAGAGCAACCAGGATGTGAAGCTGGCGGATTCCCAAATGCTTGTTGGTATCAAGGAGCAAAATACAATTTCCGTCGCTGACGGTGAGATAGGACCTGGCGAAGGAGGCTTATTCTCTTTGAACCTTCTCAATGACAGTCAGATGACGGCATGTCAGTTTGATGTGATATTGCCAACCGGCTTGTCTTTGGATTTGGACAAGAGTCAGAAGACTGAACGATGGAGCAAAACGCACCTATTGAAAGGCAAGGACTATGGTGACGGAAGAGTGCGTATATTGCTCTTCTCTTCTAACAACAAGCAGTTTAATGAAAATGACGGCTCCATCTGGAACTTCTGGATAAATGCGGATAAGGAGGTGTCGGGCAAACAGAGTGTGAAATTGGATAATATTGTCTTCACTGATATTTATGCCCGGACTTATAAGTTTTCTCCAATATTATTTTCTGTGGAAGTCAAGGCTCCTTCAGTATCTTTAAATGAGGACGACAACAACATCACAATCCGCGAAAACGAGAATAAAAAGGTGAATGTAAATGTGGCTCGCACCATGATAGCAGATGGAGGCTGGTATACTCTTTGTCTGCCGTTTGACATTGATGATGTTTCTACAACGCCTTTGAAGGATGCTGAAATTCGTAAGTATAAATCAATGACAGGTTCTGTTATGAACTTTGAGCCAACTGCATCACTGAAAGCTATGCATGCTTATCTGGTCAAGCCGACCTCAAACATAGAGAATCCGGTTTTTGAAGATGTCACTATTATTTCAAAAAGTGACGGCATAGTAGATGGTGCCAATGGTTATGAATTTGTCGGAGTCCATAGCAAGCATGAACTTGCAACAGACGGCACGAATCTATTCCTCGGTGCAGAAAACAAGTTCTATATTCCGATGGAGACTGACAAGACAATGAAGGCCCTTCGTGGCTACTTCATCGCTCCTTCTGCTGAATCCGGTGCAAAGATGGGCATCAGCATTGATGGCGAGACGACGTATATCAATGGTCTGGCGAATGGAAAAGTCATGACAGGAAAGGTGTATAACCTCTGCGGACAGTATGTCGGCAATGACATGAAGGCTCTGCAGAAGGGGGTATATGTAGTAAACGGAAGAAAATATATCATTAAATAAGAAAGGATAAATAAACATGAAGAAATATATAAAGCCAAGCATTTTGTCCTTAGAAGCGGAAACGTCAGCCATCATGAGTGGCTCAATAAATGACAGTGGACAGAATGGAAATCTTAATAATCCCGGAACAGGGGGTGCCAGCGGTGCCCGTGCCAAACGTCATATAATGGATGCCGTATGGGACGAGAACTGGGATACTGACGACGAAGATGACAACAACGAATAAAGTATGCTAATTTAAGTCTTAAATGTGTAAAACGAATAACGCTATGACAGAAATATCAGAAACTTTTCTGGAGCATACCATCAAACGTAGGCAAAGACTCAGTTCGTTATGGTATCCCGACGAGATTGTATATTGTGCTATTGGTCCAAAGTTGAACAACGATTTCTCCGAGGAAACGAAGCATGATTACAGTAGTCATTTTTCCCAAGCACTTGCAATTGAAAGTTATCGGGACGGTTTTATGAAAGCTGTTGACATAATCAGAGAAGAATTGCCAAAGCTAAAGCAGCCAAAGGATTTTGAAGAGCTTTACGATTGGGTTTGTAAACTATTTAACGGTAAGCAAAATTCCTTGAGTGACATAAAAGGAATAGGATTGCTGTCGCTGTATGACATCAGTCTTGCCATAGGCTGCAATCTTTATCCCAAGGTGCTGCCTTGCAAATATGTATACACTCACGATAATCTGTCAAAGGCAGCAGAAGTTTTGGTTGGCAAACCGGATAACAAGAACAGAATTGAAGCCAAACTGTTTTCTGCTTGTCTGCCACATTTCTCAGCCATGGAGATAGAAGACATTCTATGTGTGTATGGCAGCAAGATCATAAAGGAAGGTAAGTTTGAAAAAAAATGGCTTTTGAGTATGCCTTGATGTAGCATCCTGAATTGTCAGACTTATAGCTTATCGAGTAGGAGGTAAACACTAATCATAGGTGTTTATCTCCTATTTTCGTGTTCACCGGCCTCTCACACACCGTACATACGGTTCCCTTTCAACAAATCCAGAATCAGTCCCCTTGACATGAAAGAACCATTACCGTTTCTGGTTTTTTCAATGTATGCATATAACATTTCAAAGAAAATGCTTGTGTATCTCAAGTATTTTATAGAATTTTGTATAAGAGTCGTGCATACGTTGACTGAAACTTAATGGCACAGACGCCACTAAAGTATTATAAATCAGCGGAGTGCAGAACTCCAGAAAGGAAAGATTATCATTTAAAAGAATTCCGTATTCGGATAAGATTTATAATACTACTATGAAAATAGGATTATTTGTACCCTGCTATGTGGACGCACTCTACCCAGAGGCAGGTGTTGCCACTTACAAGCTGCTTAAGCACTACGGGCTTGACGTGGGTTATCCAGAACGACAGACTTGCTGCGGACAGCCGATGGCAAATGCCGGATTCCAGGATAAGTCGATGAAGGTAATAGAGAGTTTCGACGAACTGTTCAAGGACTACGACTACATCGTGGCTCCGTCCGCCTCATGCGCTGCATACGTGAAAGTGTATTATCCCAAGATTCTGAAGGGCAAGCACGAGTGTGTCTCCTCCAGGAAAATTATGGATATAGTGGAGTTCCTCCACGACGTGCTGAAGGTGAAGGAAGTGCCGGGAAAGTTTCCACACCCCGTGAGTGTGCATAACAGCTGCCACGGAGTGAGAGAACTGAACCTGTCGTCGCCCTCGGAATGCAACGTCAAGCCATTCAACAAGATTATCGACCTGCTGCAGCTCGTCGACGGCATCACCATCCATGAGCCGGAGCGAAAGGACGAGTGCTGCGGCTTCGGCGGTATGTTCTCCATCGAGGAGCCTGACGTTTCCACCCGTATGGGAGAGGACAAGATAAAGAGGCACATCGCCACCGGGGCGGAATACGTGACGGGGCCCGACTCCTCATGCCTCATGCACATGGCCGGCATCGCCAAGAAAGAGAAGATGCCTATCAAATTCATCCACGTTGTCCAGATTTTAGCCGCAGGATTATGAGCACAGAACATTCAAAGAGAGCCGCCCGCTTTATTGCGGATGCAGAGAAGACCAGCTGGCACGACGCTACCTTCTGGTCGGTAAGAGAGAAGCGCGACAAGATGTCACAGGAACTGCCGGAATGGGAAGACCTGCGCGAACAGGCTTCGCAAATAAAGAAGCACACCATCACCCATCTGGCAGACTATCTCGAGCAGTTTTCCGACTGTCTGGAGAGCCGCGGAGTGAAGGTGCATTGGGCAAAGGATGCCGCGGAGTTCAACGAGACGGTGCTTTCCATTCTGCAGAGCCACGGTGTGAAGAAGATGGTGAAGTCGAAGTCAATGCTCACCGAAGAGTGCGAGATGAACCCCTATCTGGAGCAGCACGGCATCGATGTGGTGGAGACCGACCTTGGTGAACGCATCATCCAGCTCCTGCATCAGAAGCCGAGCCATATCGTGATGCCTGCCATCCATCTCAAACGGGAGGAAGTGGGCAGAATGTTTGAGGAGAAAGGAATATCGAAAGAAAAAGGAAACTACGACCCTACATATCTCACCCGTTGCGCCCGTTTGCATCTGCGCGACCAGTTCATGCAGGCTGGAGCCGGCATGACGGGATGTAACTTCGGTGTAGCAGCCACCGGCGACTGTGTGGTATGCACGAACGAGGGCAATGCCGACATGACCACCTCTATGCCCAAGCTGCATATCGTGGCTATGGGCATCGAGAAACTGGTGCCCGACTACAAGTCGCTTGCCGTCTTCCAGCGCTTGCTTTGCCGCAGCGCCACAGGACAGCCCACCACAGCCTTCACATCCCATTTCCGCCAGGCACGTCCCGGAGCAGAGATGCACGTGGTGCTCGTGGACAACGGCAGGAGCGACATGCTCGCCGACAGCGACCATTGGCAGACGCTGAAGTGCATGCGGTGTGGAGCCTGCATGAACACCTGTCCCGTATACCGCCGCTCGGGAGGCTACAGCTATACGTATTTCATTCCGGGTCCCGTGGGAGTGAACCTCGGCATGATCCGCGACCCGAAGAAATACAGCGATAATGTGTCGGCATGCACCCTTTGTCTGTCTTGCGACAATGTGTGTCCGTCAAAAGTAGGTCCGGGGTCTCAGATATATGTATGGCGACAGAGTCTGGAGAAATTGGGAAAAGCCGACCCTATAAAGAAAATAATGTCGGCAGGCATGGAGTATCTGTTCGACCGTCCTGCCCTCTACACCACGGCACTCAAATTCGCTCCGCTTGCCAACTACGTGCCCGACTGCTGCACCCATTTCGGTAATATCAACGCATGGGGCATCGGCCATGCCATGCCTGAATTCGCCAAGAAATCATTCCATGAACTGTGGAAGGAAGGCAAGGTGAAGTAAAAGAAGGATTCATTTGAAAGAAAGTATGAAGAAAGAAGAATTTTTGAATAAGTTGCGCCAGAACACGCACTTTCAATACGATATGCCAAAGGAGGAGATAAAAGGCATCGAATACGAAGACACCTTTGGACAGTTCGTCAGGATGACCGAGACGGTAGGCGGTCATGTCATCAACGATGTCCGGAAGGATGCCGACCTCAACGAACTGGTGCGCAGAGCCTATCCTGACGCTAAGGTGTTCTGCTCTAATCTAAAGGGAATAACGCTGGAGGGACTGAAAGCCGGCAATGATTCCACAGCCTTAGAACTTCGTAATCCGGATACCGTGGCAGAGGCAAACGACCTGAACGGCACCGATGTAGCCATTGTGCAAGGCACGGTGGGAGTTGCCGAGAACGGCTGTATATGGATTCCGCAGACGATGAAGGAGAAAGCATTGCTTTTCATCTCCGAGTATCTTGTAATAGTGCTCGACAGGAAGAACATCGTCAACAACATGCACGATGCCTATGACCGCATCGGGATGGATGACCGGTACAACTTCGGCACGTTCATCAGCGGACCATCGAAGACTGCCGACATAGAGCAGGCTCTTGTCATGGGAGCACAGGCTGCACGCGGAGTTACCGTTGTGCTGGTGGATGAATAGTGGTTTTCCACCTTATTATATGTAGACCTAAAAAGAATGTTGGTTTTATGACGGTTGACACAACCACCATGAAACCAACATTCTTTTTTCTTTATCCGATTTGTTTTCTTTACCATTATCCCAAATCGGTCATCAGGTTATCTGTCTTATCAGTTGCCGTTGAAGAACACGTAGAGGGCAATCATAACCACAGCAAGCGCAGCCCACGCAATGATGACACCCTTGCCCGGTTTCTCGTTGACAGCCACGATGACATGTTTCTCGTTTGCCTTCTTGTCGTAGATGCTCACGAAGAACATCATCACTATCAGCGCCACGAAGATGTAGAACGAGAGGAGCATGAAATGCACAGACTCAGCAAAGCCCGGTATCACCCAGAGGTAGAGGATGCCCGTACCGATGCTGAACACGGTACCGAAAGTGAGCGTCAGGTTGGCGGCAAGCGTGGTGCAACGCTTGAAGAATACACCCATAAGGAATACTGCCGCCATCGGCGGAGCGATGAAGCTGAGCACAGACTGGAACACATTGAAGAGATCCATGCCTTTTATACCGTCTACGGCAACCGTTATTACGATGGAAACCAATGCTCCAAGCACCGTCACTATGCGTCCCGTCTTGCGAATCTCATCCTGTGTAGCCTTCGGACGGATGTTCTTCACATATATATCCATGGTGAACACCGTGCTCAAGGCATTCAGGGCAGAGCCGATAGTGCTTATCAGAGCCGCTGTAAGCACGGCAAGCACCAATCCTACCATACCGGCAGGGAACAGTTCATAAACGAGCTTCAGATAGGCATCATCGGCATTCACCTGCACGTTGCCGAAGAACCCAGTCTTGACCATAGCGAAGCAAACCACACCGGGAAGGATATAGATTGCCACATCGAGTATCTTCAGCCAGCCTGTGAAGTTAGCGCCTTTCTGTCCCTCGCTGAGACTTCTTGCGGCAAGCACCGGCTGCACCATCGACTGGTCGGTACACCAGAACCATACTCCCATGACAGGATAGCCAAGGATGATAGGCAGCCAAGGATAGCCTGGGTCGCTGTTGGGCTGGAACAGGTTCCAGTAGTTTGACGGCACGATGTCCGGGTTTGCGAGTATCGACACACCCTGCGAGAAGGATTCGCCGCCAAGCTTCCATATTCCGACTACGGTGAGCGTTGCCGACACGAGGATGAGCAACACCATCTGATAGACATTGGTGTAGGCAACAGCCTTCAGTCCGCCGAGCATAGTGAAGAATGCAGATATGGCAAGCAGCAGCAATGCCGACAGCCACATCGGCATGCCGAACACCTGCCGGATGATGATGCCGCCGGCAAAAAGCGTCAGCGCAAGCCATGAGATGAGTATCGTTACGATGGTATACCACGCAAGGATATTACGTGTGGAGTCGCCGAAGCGCAGTCCCATAAACTCCGGAAGCGTGGAAATTCCTGTGCCAAGATAGCGCGGTGCGAACACAAAGGCAAGCAGGGCGATGAACACAAAGGCATACCAGGCATAGTTGCCCGATACCACACCGCAAGAGAAGCCGGCACTTGCCGAAGCGATAAGCATCGACGGTCCGACATTTGTCCCCCACATTGAGAAACCGATATGATGCCAACGCAGAGAACGGCTGGCAAGAAACATATTGCCGTTTTTCTTTGCCTTTGAACTTGCCCACATGCCAATGGCAATGAGCACCACAAAGTAAGCGACAAGGATTATCCAATCAAGTGCATCAAGATTTTGAGTATTCATAGGTTTTGTAGTTTTAAACCCACCCGGCTCCCATCAGGGATGGCAAGGGTGGGTCTTATTGTTTTATTCGTTTTATTTCCTATTTGTATCCGTCTTATTTTCCCATCAGTTCCTTGGCTACGGCAACGGCAGAGTTTGCGTTGTCGCTATAGCCGTCGGCACCGATTTCGTCAGCGAAGTTTTGTGTTACGGGAGCACCGCCAACCATCACTTTCACGTTCTGGCGTATTCCGGCATCTTCAAGAGCCTGGATAACATCTTTCATATATGTCATGGTGGTTGTAAGCAGCGCACTCATGCAGAGGATGTCGGCATTATAGTCTTTTACAGCCTCAACGAACTTGTCGCTCGGCACATCGATACCGATATTCTTCACCTCGAAGCCGCAGCCTTCAAGCATGGAGGCAACGAGATTCTTGCCGATGTCGTGCAGGTCGCCCTTTACCGTTCCTATAACGATACGTCCCAGCGTTGTGGAAGCCTGTCCGGCAAGCAGCGGTTTCAGTATCTCAAGAGCCGCCTTCATGGCACGTCCTGCCATCAGCAGCTGCGGCACGAAAGCCTTACCGTCCTGGAAGTTCTGTCCCACCTGGCTCATGGCACGTATCATCTGTCCGTTGATGATGTCCTGTGGAGCCACACCTTCATCAAGAGCACGCTTGGTGGCGTCGGCAGCCTTGTCGCCCTTTCCGGCAAGGATGGCTTCAAAGACTTCCTCTGCGGCATTGCCCTCCGGCTTGGATGTGGCTACAGGAGCGGCTGGAGTTGCAGGGGCGGCATCGTGGTCGATGCCGCAGGAGCATTTCTCCTTGGGGGAGGTAGAAGGGCTGGAAATACTAGACATTATAGAAATACTAGACATTCTAGAAATACTAGAATTACTAGAATTACTAGAAATGCCAGAATTGCCAGAAGCATCACCATCGCCAACTCTTACCGTTCCCCCCTCACCAGGATAGTGAGGAGTAATGAATAATCCTTCTATCGGCTGCACGAGCTTTGCTATCTCACGGATATGCAGATCGTCAGTACCGCAGCATCCACCGACAACGTTCAGCAGATGAGCCTCAACGATTGGCCATACCTCGGCCTGCATCATCTTTGGCGTGTCGAGGTAGTGACCGTGTTCGTCCGGCAATCCCGCATTCGGGAACATACTTATATAATAGTCGGTCTCGGCAGCCATACGCTGGATGATAGGTGCCATCTTGGCGGCATTGAGCGAGCAGTTCAGTCCTACGGAGAACACGCTGTCGTCATTAAGACTCTTGACAAAGTCCACTACCGACTGTCCGAGCATGTTGTGTCCATCCTCGCTTGCCACAGTGAAGCTCATCATTATAGGCAGGCGGAAGCCTTTCTTCAGCATCACTTCCTTACAGCACCGCAAGGCAACCTTAGCATTCTCTATGTCGAATATTGTCTCTATAAGCACGGCATCCACGCCACCATCTATCAAAGCCTCAATCTGCTCATAGTAGGCATCATGAAGAATCTTCTCGTTGAACTCCGCACTTTCCCCGACAGAAAGGGTCTTGCTTGTAGGACCGACGCCACCAAGCACATAACGAGGCTTACGCGGATTCATCAGTGTATAGGCATCAGCCTCCTTCCTTGCCAGTCGGGCAGCCTCAAGGTTTATCTCCCTTGCATAGTCCTGCAGATGCTTGTCGGCAAGCGAGATGCGCTGTGCATTGAACGTATTTGTGGTGATGAGGTCTGAACCAGCCTCAAGGAAGCGGCGGTACATACTTGTCACGACCTCCGGATAAGTAAGTGCAAGCAGGTCATTTGCCCCACGAACCTCCCCGTCAAAGTCTTTGAATCTCTCTCCGCGGAACTCCTCTTCGGTGAGCTTATACTGCTGGATGGTGGTTCCTGTAGCACCATCGAGAACGAATATCCTTTCCTTTGCCACGGCATCCATCGACGGTCTGCCAAGAGTTGTAGCCTTGAGAGGCAGGGCTTTCATCTTGTCGTCAGCGCCAGAAGCGGCATTGGCATCCTCGCTTTCTATCTTGTCGATGATAGCCATCACTTCCTCGTCGGGTGTCATGGTCTTGTTGATACGGATAGTGTTGTCCTCTTTCGGCTCGTCGGCACTCTCCTGGTATTCCTCTACTATGCGCATAGCCTTCTCCACCTCGTCTTCGTTGTGGAAATCCATCTCCAGATGCACGCCGTTACCACCGATGTTGTCGAGCAACGGACGCAGCTCGTCGAGTGTAACCCAGCAAGCCATGATGCTTTTTCCTCCTGCAAGAATCTTCTTGTAGAGGTCATACCATTTCGGTGAGCCGCCCTGCGGTTCGCCGACTCCCGGTGTCCACTGTATAGCGTTCAGTTCTTCAATCTCAAGCAAAGCGGGCAGATGGTGCATTGCCCCCACGCCGTCGAGATGATATAGGGTATAGTCTATCTTCTGACACTGCTCACGGATAAACGGCTGCACGAAGCGACGGTAATCCTCCACGCTGATCATTGTAGAGATGTCGCTCTGCAGCTTTGTCATCTTTCCCGGTGCCCATGAAGAGAAATAGCAGAACGCCATTTCGTCGCCCTCACGGATGATGTCGTACAGTTCGTCGAACACTTTGAAATAGATATCGTTTATCTGCTGCATCTGTCGCTCCAGCACTTCCGGCTGCATCACGGTATCGAGCAGCACCTTATCGGTGCCTTTCATTGCCGCGAGCACATCCATGCCTTCCATCAGGTCGGGCATGCCCACATAGTAGTTGCCGGCAGCTTTCTTCTTGCAGACACGCAGCAAGTCCTTGTGCAACTGCCAGTTCTTGTTTGCCGGGTCGTTGATGTCGAACTTTATGTCGTCGGTATAGTTAGGGTTCGGATGAATCCAGATGGTATCCTCTCCACCTTCGAACACGCCGCCGAGTATTGCAGCAAGCGAACCGGGACCAAGCTGCGTGTTGGCAACCGGCAGCATGTCAGCCTTCATGGAACTGTGTGCCACGTACCAGTCGAGATATTCGGCACGCCATTCCGGGTCGAACCATTTCTGGTCGAGCGATTTCGGAGCCGGTGGCATCGGCACGTCGGCATGGGGTTTCACACCCTCCTGGAAGTGCTCCCACATATTGAGCACTATGCCTTTATGGTTCCACCAGTCTATATAATGTTTCTTTGTTTCTTCTAAATTGGGTTTCCACATAATTGTTATGATTTATATTTTTCTTGGGAAAGTTGATGGGAGGAATAGGACAGAACTGACAGGAGAAATAGAAGGAATGTGACCTATATGAGAAATACCACTCCTCACTCCAAACTCCAAACTCCTCACTCCAAACTCCTCACTCAAATCTCAAATCCCTTAAACTCCTCGTCTATTATGAGATTCTCCACCTTGCTCATGTCCATGTCGTCGGTGCTGTCTACATCCTCCGGATAAACGGGGATTACGGCACCCTTGCGCACAAACACCGGCATACGGTCGAGCGGTGTCTCTATGTCCTTCAGCCATTTGCCGCCGTCGCTTACCGAGAAGCGGTCGCCGGTGAAGAACTCTACCCATTCTCCTTCCGGCAGATAGATGTCGCGACAGTTGTCGCTGCTCATCACCGGAGCCACAAGGAAGTCATCGCCGAAGTAATACTCATCGTCGATGTGCCAGCAGTTGTTGTCTTCCGGATGGTGGAAGATAAGTGCCTGCACGATGGTTGATCCGCTGTGTGTTGCCTTCTCGCTCTCTCTTAATATATAAGGTATAAGCTTATAGCGCAGCTTCCACCAGCGCTTCACCATCGGAGCGATGTTCGGATAATACCAAGGCTCACGCTTGTTGGTGCCATGATAGCGGATATGTGAGGAGAACACACCGAACTGCGTCCAGCGCATATACACATCATCCTGTACCACGGAATTCATGAAGTTAGGCAAAGTATGGAATCCCGGCACGTCGTGGCTCCAGAAGGCAAAGCCGGAGAGTCCGAAATGCAGTCCGCCACGCAGCGAACCGGCAAGTCCATCCCACGAGCTGCAAGAGTCGCCTCCCCAGTGCAGAGGATAACGCTGGCAACCAGCCCATGCGGCACGTGCCCACACGATACCGTCGCCAGTCACGTCTTTTGTTATCTCGTATGCCGCCTTCTGATAGAGCAAGGCATAGAGGTTGTTGAGAAGTTCCGGCGACATATTCTCATATGTTGCATCCATGTGGATATTCTCGCCGAAGTCGGTCTTTATACACTTCACTCCCATGTCGAGCAGTCTCTTCAGCAAGCCCTTATACCACTCCGTGGCTTTCTCGCTCGTGAAGTCAATGGTTCCGGCATAGTCGAGGGCGGAGAAGTTGGAGCCTTCGGAATCCTGCTGCTTTGTGAGCTTGCATATATAGTTGTTCTTGCGTGCCTCGTCTATCTGCTCTGCATCCTCTGCTATATAGGGCAGTTGCCACAACGACACCTTGAAGCCCTTCTTGAGCAAGTCCTGCACGAACTTCTTCGGGTCGGGGAAGCGCTCCTCGTTGAACTTCCATTCGCAGAGCCAGTCGGTCTTGAACCATCCCGTGTCGAGATGGATAACGTCGCACGGATAATGCTCCTTGCGCAGACGGTCGCAGATGGCGTTCACTTCGTCGGCACTGAAATATGTCATACGGCTCATCCATATGCCGAAGCTCCACAGCGGCGGCATCGACGGATAGCCTGTGAGGTCGCGGTAGCCACGGAGTATCTCTTCCACCGTGTCGCCGCCTATGATGAAGGCATCGATGAGTGCCTGGTCGCTCATGAACTCAACGGAGCGCGTTGATACGCCGGCTAACGACAGCTTGCTGTGAGCTGTGGTATGATAGAACACACCATACATACGGCTTGACAGATAGAACGGTATGTTCTTGTACGTGCGGCGGTTGTTCACTCCCTGTCCGTCCTGGTTCTTCAGGAAGAAGGTCTGTCCGCTCAGGTCCATCTTCTCGAAGCGTTCACCCGTACCGGCGAAACACTCGTTCAGCTTGCATTCGAACGATAGTGTGGCACGGTCGTTCTTGCCCTCCGTCTTGCAGTAGCCCAACGGCAGCGCATCATAGCGTGGTGGCGAGAAATGGTCGTAGGCAGCAAGTCTTACCTCATGCTTGCCATCCGGGAAGAGACGCAGGTCAAGTGTCTCCTGCGGGTCCGGCAACAGCTCGCTCCATCTGTCGAGCACCGGCTGCTGCATGTTTATTACGGCACGGCACACGCCGCCGTTGTCAGTTATAACCCACTGGTCGTCTTTCAGCTCGGCATGCAACGGTGAGCGCTTTACTCTTGCGCTCATCTGCAGCATCTCCGACGTGTCGGAAGGCTGCTCGCCGTCAAAGCCCATGAACAGTCGGATTATTCCCGGTTCATACTGTCTGATTATCAACGTATGTGTTTCTTGCGCCACATTGGTGTCGGGAGCCATATCGTTTGCCAACACCTGCTTCTGGAAAGGCACGGTGACAAGGATATCTCCGTCTTTCTCCACTAAGGCAGTCGGCTTGTACGCCTTCCACAAAGATTCGTTCTTCTTCAGCTCTGGGTCAAAATCCATGAAGTCGAAGAGATGGTAGTTTGTTGGTTTCATCGTGTATTATTTTTTGTTTTCTTGTTTTTTCAGTCCTGCTTTTTCTTTTATCCTCCTGTCCACCTTCGGTCCGTTGCCCTTGATGACCATCTTTGGTCCGGGCTGGTTGTAGCCGAAGAGCTCCTTCGGACACCAGTTGTCGGTAACGGTGTATCCGTCGGTCGCCTCATCGAAGTATATATAGAAGGCTCTCTCGTTTGTGGCGTACGGTGCCTCACAGAGATCTTCTATCCTATTATATTTTATCTCGGAATTTGGCTGATACGACAGGGTGTATATTCCGCCCACATCATAAAGCTGTCTGCCAAAGTCATGAACGTAGTTTGCTATTATCCGGTTGTTGCACATCCCGCTTTCCCGTGGTGTCCACCCCCACCCTACGCAGATGCCGGAGTAGTTGACATGGTGTACTTCGTTGTTGCTGATGTTGATATTGCTGACATAGCCGGCTCCTATTCCCACGCAGCCCCAGTCTTCATTGGTGGCGTCGCAGACCTCATTGTCTGAAATTGTGATGTTGTCGCACAGGTCTCCTACTACTGCCGGCTTGTATGGCACATGGGTCTCGAAGCCTCCATCCGGGAAATGTCCTATGAGCATGGCGTTGCCGCCGATATCCGTAAAGCGGCTTCCGCTGATGGTTGAACGGCTTACGGCGGTTTCATAGTCGAGTGCCGTGGCGGCGAGATGGCTGAAGCGACAGCCCGTGAAGTCTATTCCCTCGGCGTGGCGGATGCTTATCGCCGCCTCGGGGCGCGCTATCCACGCCTGGTTTTCGAGCGAAGCCTTCTCCGGCAGTCCCGGTTCGGGGAGTTTGTAGGCATCGAGCATGCGGAATCCGCCCTGCAATGCGACGTGGCCCTCGTGGAGCGGCCGCGTCCATGCCGAATGGGCAAAAGTCACGTTGCGGAATTCCAAATCATGTACCGAGCGCTCTCTCGTGCCGTCCACGGTCAATAGGTTCTCCAATACCGGCACCACGGCATCCACGCTGCCCATATCCTCCCCCTCACGCGGCAGATAATATATCCTGCCCGAGGGGTAGTCCTGATACCACTCACCCGGCTCATCGAGCAGCTGCGGGGCGTTGGAGAGGAAGAATGACGAACTGCCCTTCTCGCCGTTGATGACGGGCTGCGGCCACGGGTGTGCGAACTCGAGTTCGCTCTCCGGCTCGTGGAACGACACTTCTGTCGTGCCGTTGCCCAGATTCCGCATCTCCTTCACTCTGAGTATGGCTATCGCCCAGCGCTGGTGCACGGTCATCTCCAGTTCGCCGGCTCCCGTCAGATCCTCTTTGGGCGTGGGAATGGTGATGGTGCGGCGCTCGATGTTGAAGTCCGTCATGCGCGTCATCTCGCCCGACTTCCCCTGCTGCGCCCTCACCGCCTTGCTGCCGTTCACCCACAGCTGCCGGCAATACACAATCCTGTTGCCCTGCATAGGTGCGTCGGCCACCCAGACCTTCTGCCTCAGCTGTTCGGGCAGACGGCTGTCGGTGCATCCTCTGCGCCATCCGTCAAGCGTGACGCCGCCGCTGATTACGGTGGGGGTTGCCCCATTGTCGCCAATGATGATGGTGGGCGAATCCTTCGTTCCGGAATCCTCCGGCCTCACAAACAGGGGCTTCGCGAGTCTGTACACGCCGCCCTGCAGATGGATTGTGATGCCGCCCACGATTTCCTTCTTGTGCAGTCTACGCCATTCGCGCGCCATCTTCAGGGCGGCTTGGGGCGTGAGGAGCGGGTGTGACTGCATACCGTCGGCATTGTCGTTGCCACCGGCTGCCACATATATGTCACCGGCAGTCGCCGGCATTGCTGTCGCCATGATGAGGGCGATGAGCGATATAATCAGTTTCTTCATTTTTTCTTTGTTCGTTTGATTCACAATGAAGCAGACACCGGGGAATCAAGCCCCTCGTTTACCCGTCTACTTGTCTATATTATGACGATTCAGCCCACCCCTTTGTAACGTATATACGCACGTTATTTATAATACTTTCGCCATTTCCCGATACACAATAGGGAAAACCATATACAGGTTTATGGTTTCCCCCTTGCGGAAAAAAAAGAGACTCATTATCTTTGCAACAGAAAATAAGTAATAACCATAAAAAAGATCTGGATTATGAAACGTACACTAACTGCAATCGTAGCGGCAATCGTGATGATCACGACAGCTAGCGCACAGAAACTGACAAACATCCGGGCTGAAGCCAGCTTCATCACAGACCAGATGATCGTGGAACTGGGACTGAACAAGGCACAGCGCAACAGTATCCTGAACATCAACCTGTCGTATCTGAACGGCATAAACAACTACCGCGACATAGATGCCTACGGATGGAAACACCGAAACAGCCAGCTCAGGCGAATCCTCTCGCCCAGACAATGGAAGAGGTTCTGCGAGTCGTATTACTTCTACCGCCCGATAGGATGGCGCGACAGGGCTTACGTACATAATATATACGTGAAGTACCCGAAGCACAACTGTCATCACCGTCCGCACTATGACAACAAGTGCTACAAACACCACAAGCATGACAAGCACTACAAGCATCATAAGCATGACAAGGACTGGAAGTATTACAAACATCATAAGCACGACAAGCATCGGAAGCACCACAAGCATTGGAAGCACGATGATGACGATGATGACGATGATGATGATGATTGAATACATAATGTCGCATATTACATAAAGGGAGCGATATGGGCCTTTCCCTCCGGGGGAGGACACCCATATCGCTTTTTTTCATATCCTCATGCCACCACAGACCGGAAGAAGGAAGGGGCAAGTGGGGAGAAAGCAAGTTCCGCATTGACACAAAAACAGCGCATTTCCCGTGCATGATGGCAAGAGGAACGGCCAGACAAGAAGCATGGCCGTTGCTTTTATGTTAATTTTATGTTAAAGAGGAAAACATAAAAAGATACAATCAGGCCTTTTGCCTATATTTGCAGACGATGCAATAACCTTTTAATTACTATTCACATGAGAAGAACTTTACTATTTTGTCTGGTGGCCCTTTGCGCCATCACCTCGGCATTTGCGCAGACATCAAAGGATGTGCTGGCATTCCGACTGAAAACAGCCATCGCCTCAAGCACACTGATGAGCTTCGACGTGAACTCACCCGAAGAGGAATTCTACGTGGACTGGGGAGACGGATTCAAGAAGCGCTATACGGCAGGCAGCTATACCTACCCGAACCCCGTATACAGCAGCAGCCACAAAGAGGAAATCAAAATCTACGGCACGGGAATCAGCAGCATCAGCTTCAGCACAGCGAAGCTCACTGAGCTGGAAATCCTCGACGCCACGGCGCTAACATCGCTCAACTGCTCGGGCGGAACACTGAAGAGCCTTGACATCACGGAGGCAACGAAGCTGACGAGTCTGGATGCTTCAAACAATGAAATCACGGACATCAACCTCTCGAAGGCGAGGAAACTGACGTCGCTCATCATGTCGAACAACAAGCTGACATCCGTTGACCTGACGAACTGCTGGGTCCTCACCGAACTTTCGCTCGACAACAATGCGCTGACCGGTACATTCGCTCCCGAAGGACAGAAGCTGAACAACCTGACACTGAACGACAACAAGCTGACATCGCTGGACCTCTCGAAGTCACCTCTCCTGTCAGTGGTAACGGCAAGAAACAACCAGCTGACTGCCGTAAACATCAACGGACTGGAAAACCTGTATCAGTTTGACGTAATCGGCAACCAGCTCGCGGAGCTGAACTTCAAGAACATGCCGCAGCTGCAGAATGTGACGTTAGGACAGAACAAGCTGACAACGCTCTCGTTTGAGAACTGCCCCTCCCTCCTGGCCGTGTCTGCCAACGACAACCTGCTCGAGAACCTCGACCTCTCGAAGCTGACAAACCTGACGGCTCTGTCAATCGATAACAACAAACTGACAAGCCTTAACCTCGGCGGACTGAAGAAGCTGGGGAAAGTCCTCTGCCAGTCGAATGAGCTGGCGGCGCTCGACCTGACCGACCTCGCCGAACTGAAGGAACTGAGGGCCGGCGGAAACAAGCTGACGTCGCTCACACTGCCCGAGAATTCATCTAAGATATATGCCTGCCACATACAGAACAACCTGATTCCGGTGGCCGTGATGAACACCATCATCAGCAAGCTGCCCAACGTGACTGACCTGTATGTCTTGGATTTCGAGAAGTCATGGAAGAAGAACCTGAAGGTGGAAGGCAATCCGGAAGTGGAAAGTGCCAACCTGAAGGAGGCCATCGACAAGGGATGGATTCTCGACGTGGAGCCGGTGGACGCCAAGCCACGCTTCGTGATGAAGGTTGCAGGAGCTGCCGGAGCACCCGTGGCATTCAGCGTAGCTGGAGTGGAAGACAAACTGTCGGTTATCATCGGCGACGGCGAACCACAGGAATACACCGTATCGACGGACATCACGAAGCTCACGCCTATCACCATAAACACTACGGCTGAAAACCAGTTCGTGGTAATCGAAGGCGACCTGCTCGCCATCAACTGCAAGGGCAACAAGCTGTCGGCCGTAGACTGCAGCTCTTCGGACAAGCTGGTGCTGCTCGACTGCTCGGAGAACCAGCTCGGACAGATGGACATCTCGGCGCTCGCAAGCGCAAAGTATGTCTATCTGATGAACAACAGCATCACGAATCTCATCACCGGAGAACTCCCGCTGCTTGAGGAACTGAACGTGTCATTCAACGGACTGACATCGGTTAATCTGGCGAAGTTCCCCGGACTCAAGGCGCTGTCGGTGGACAAGAACAACATATCCAGCCTCTCCGTGGAGCAGAACACGAAGCTGGAAAAGCTCTACTGCAAGTCCAACAAGATTCAGGCCCTGGACATCACGATGCTCCCAGGACTCAAGGAGCTGAGCGCTTCGGGCAACAGGCTTACCACCATCGATCTCTCGAAGAACGAACAGCTTGAACTGCTCGCACTGAAAGACAACTCGCTGGAAAGCATAAACCTGGGCAACAATGCGAAGCTCACGGAAATCAACGTAAACGAGAACAAGCTGAAAGCCATCGACCTGTCGAAATGTACGAATCTGGTGGAGCTATACTGCAACACTAACGAGCTGACCAAGCTTGACCTGGCTGCGAACAAGAGTCTGCAGACATTGAGCTGCGGCGACAACAAGCTCACCACGCTCAACGTGGAAGGAATGGAGGAACTCGAGAGTCTGGCGGCTATGTATAACGAGCTGACTTCGGTGGATGTGAAGAACTGTCCTGCACTGATGGCAGTCTCCCTCGACCACAACATGCTGAACGGACTGGACTTCACAGGCTGCAGCAGCCTCCGACTCGTGGACATATCCATCAACATGTTCTCCGTGGACAATGCCCTGAAGATGATCGCCACCCTGCCGGAACTCAACGAGGACGACATGGGATACATCATCTACTGGAACAAGGAGGAATACCCCGACGATGAAGAGGGCAACGAGTTTGACTACTCCCTCTACAAAAAGGCAGGCGAGAAGTATTGGATTACGATGAACGGCGAATCGGAGCCGCTCTCGGTAAACAACGCCACTATCGGCGGCAACGCCGGAAACATTCTGGCAATGGCTGCCGGCAAGCTGATAATCAAGGGCGGATACACGGACGCACAGATTGTTTCGGCAACCGGCCAGACCATGGCAAGACTCCATGGCGAAAGGGAGATAAACCTCACACAGTTTGCCGACGGCATCTATATCATCAAGATAAACGCCAACGGCAAGAAGTCAACGGCAAAGTTCATCGTAAAGCGATAACACGAAAATGATTACCGGCAAATTGAAATAAAAAGGAAATTACAGCGATTATTTACCCAAACCAGACTCTGCAGTATAGATTTGGGTAAATAATCACCCTTAATTTCATTGACACTCTCTGACGGGTGAGTATTGGCTGCAAAGACAGTACGCTTCTGATTCGAGCGGTTTATTTGGCGGAAAAGAACGGAAAAAGCGGTATAGGAATCTTGTCATACAATTCCTATACCGCTTATATTCAACGCTTTAAGCTATTCGGGTAGCTTTTTGAGCGATTAGTATTCGTCCTCGTTGAAGAGGAAATCTTCCTTCGTAGGATAATCGGGCCAGATGTCCTCGATACTCTCGTATACATCACCCTCATCCTCTATCTCCTGCAAGTTCTCAAGTACTTCAAGCGGCGCCCCAGAACGCTGTGCATAGTCAATCAATTCATCCTTGGTTGCAGGCCATGGCGCATCTTCAAGCTTTGAAGCCAATTCAAGTGTCCAGTACATAGTAAATTATTATTATTGATTTGCATTAATAGGACGGTTTCTGCCTGACAGCTTACTTCCGCCCTTAAAATTGGACGCAAAAATAATATATTTTTTCTTATTTACAAGTTTTTCTTCCATATTTTTTCTCTCACGCCGTTATTAAAGTTTAATTTACGGGCGAGAACATACAAATAGTCAGATAAACGGTTGATATACTCGAGAACTTCAAGGTCGAGTTCAGATGATTCTGCCAACAGGAAGATGCGTCGCTCTGCACGGCGGCACACCGTGCGGCATACATGTGCAATTGCTGCTTCATGGCATCCGCCGGGCAGTATGAATGCCGTCTGCTGCGGCAGACTTCCCAGAAGATGGTCTATCTCGTTTTCGAGTATCGTCACTTCGCCAGTGGCAAGAGTGAACGATGGGGCAAGCTCCGTCTGCGACTTGTCGGTGGCAAGATACGAACTTATGGTGAACAGCACGCGCTGGATGCGGATGATGAGGTTCTTGTCATCACCGTCTTTCATGAACGATGCCAACAGACCGAGCTGTGAGCTCAGTTCATCCACGGTACCGTAGGCTTCGATTCTCGGATGTGTCTTCTTCACTCTCACTCCACCAATCAGGCTTGTCATTCCCTTGTCGCCTGTCTTGGTATATACCTTTGTTATTGCCATAGTCTTGAGATTTAAAAGTTTATTATATAATTCTGTTTATATCTTTTCGGGTCTGCGTATATGAGTCCGCAGTAATACATGTCGAACGAAACGGTGTGCTCCATCCCGTCAAGGATTTCGTCCCACAGACGGGGCGAGGCATTGAGATTGTCGACTACCATGAAATCGCCTTCACGCATCGTGGCTGCAATCCTCTTGATGGTGGCTGCATCAACGGCGGGCGATGAAGCGTTCACATGGAGTATCTTCCGGCCTTCTGCCTCTTGCAGGGAGCGGATGGTATCCATCACCTCCGGCGTACTTACCGCGATGTATTCAAGCCTCCTGCATCCTGCCTTGAAATGCGCCTGGGAGTGTTTTTCCTCGTCATCATCAAACATGATGCTGACGACCGTTGCCGGCTGCACATAATTGGCAAGGCGCAGGAAAAAGCGCCCGGTCTTGCGCCTCACTGCATCTGCTCCGGGAAATCCGGCATCCAGGTCTGCATAGGCATAATACGGAAAATGCTCGTTTATCACATACCGCACAAGGCTGTATGCCCATGGCGACTGTATTCCGAAGCCCCGGCAATGCCCTATACGGCGCAGCCATATCCATGCCCTTACAATCCTGTTTGTCTTCATTCGTGGCAAATATACATAAATTTATTTACAATACTATTATTTTTTCAAACATTTTCACGCCGGACGCTCATTTTGTCAGTTTTCTTCCGTACCGACGGTATAAATGCTAACGCAGTATCTGTTTTTTTGCAAAGACATACGACAAGCGGGTCCGGTCCATCGCATAAGCCACAGCCAGACTTCCTGCCACGCACATCACTATTGTTGTCAGCGTATGCAGCAATCCTGTATGGTCAAAGGAGAACAACGGGAGCATGTATTTTGACATCATCGTGAATATCGGATGGAAGATGTATATCGGCAATGTATTCCGTCCCAGATAACCCATCAGACTGGCAAAGCCGCCTCGGAAGAAACCTGAAAGCCATGTGGTGAACAGGAAGAAACAGAAGCAGCACGCAAAAATCGACAAGCCGCCCCAGTCCTGGAAGCTCTTGTTCGTAAGCAGGAGGAGGAACGGGATGACCGCCCAGAAATTTCCCTTCAGAATCTTTGATATATCCTTCAGGAATACGCGCAGCAGCACTCCCGTAAAATAATACGCCGCAGGCTTCAAACCGAGGAACGGCGTGAATTCTGAAACAAGAATCAGCAATGTGGCAAAAGCTACACATTGGGTTATCTCGCTCTTCCCCTTCAAAGCAGAGAAAGCCGCATAATACAGCACACCGCATACCATCATCACCCTCAGGAACCAATACGGCCCGATTGAGGTTATACACAAAACCCTGTATACCGTAGCAGGCGTCAACTCGTCAACTCCGTCCCTGACAGGCAGATACAATGACAATACCATGAATCCCGTTACCATGATGACATACGGCAACAGTATTCTGAGGATATAGAGGGCGAAGCTCCTGAGCGATTTGTTCACATTCACCAGATAACCGGTTATGATAAGGAATGCCGGCATGAAGAATGCAAGGATGGAAGATTTCACGTCTGGATACAGCTCCCCGAAATTGACGATATGCACAAGTATCACCAATATTATGAGCACCGCCCTGATATAATCGATTGTAAGATTATGCGCCTTCATCCGTAGCACCGTCATTAAATCCACTTGCAAGACCGCCCTCGCTCGTCTCCTTGTAAAGCGAAGGAATATCATGGCCTGTACGTTTCATAACTTCCACCACACGGTCGAACGACACACGATGATGCCCGTCAGAGAATGATGCATAGAGATTCGCATCAAGGGCACGCGTTGCAGCAAAGGCGTTACGCTCGATGCAAGGAATCTGCACGAGTCCGCAGATAGGATCGCACGTCATGCCAAGATGGTGCTCCAGTCCCATCTCTGCAGCATATTCTATCTGTGACGGACTTCCGCCGAACAACTGGCATGCAGCGGCAGACGCCATGGCACATGCCACACCAACCTCACCCTGACATCCCACATCGGCCCCGGATATGGAGGCATTCTGCTTCACTATGTTTCCCACAAGACCAGCTGTGGCAAGGGCATGCAGAATCTGGATATCATCAAATTCATTTCCGTTGGCAATATGATACAGGACCGCAGGCAACACGCCACACGCCCCACACGTAGGTGCCGTAACAATGGTTCCGCCCGAGGCATTCTCCTCGCTCACGGCAAGAGCATAGGCATAGACAAGTCCACGTGCCTGCAATGACTGCTTATAGCCGGAAGCCTTTATATAATAAGTAGGAGCCTTGCGCGGCAGATTCAACGGACCAGGCAAGCGTCCCTCATGCTTGATGCCGCGCAACACAGACTGCTTCATCGTCTGCCATACAACATCAAGGTAATCCCATAAGGATTCATCCTCATTAAGCTGCACATATTCCCAATAATTGCGGCCAGTACGCTCACACCACTTCATGACGTCAGTCATTGTGTTGAGTTCATACACTTCTGGAGTATTGAACATGTCATCAGCACCCTTCCCTTCCGACAGGGCACCACCTCCTATGCTGTATACAGTCCATTCGTCCACAACATTCCTGTCAGCGTCAAACGCCTTGAAATCCATCCCGTTAGGATGATAAGGCAAGAACACCTGCGGCCGCCAGATGATATTTACAGGAGCAACCTCTTCAAGCACCTCACTTATGGCAACATCCGTCATGTGACCTTTGCCGGTTGCAGCAAGGCTTCCATACAGAACTACGTCAAAAGAAGAAGCAGAACGGTTTTTCTCAAGGAAAATCTTTGCTGCTTTCTGCGGTCCCATAGTATGGCTGCTTGAAGGACCTTTTCCGACTTTATATAACTCTTTCAGTGATTTCATAATAAAAATAATATTTATTGCAAAGATAATGCAATTAAATGAAGAATGAAGAATGAAGAATGAAAGTTTCCTTTGCTTTTCATTCTAGATACCAGC
>USSF01000033.1 GCA_900557405.1 uncultured Prevotella sp. | reverse complement strand
TTTGTCGCTTTGCAAGCAAAATCCCACTAAACCCTATAGGTTGCGGATTTGAGGTGTAACAAACTGTTATTCTGTCAAGGGTTGACGATTCATACAGCACCAAACAGATATATGAAAATCGCCCATATCCTGCTTCTTCAAGGCAAAGACATGAGCGATATTATGAAGGGAAAAAGACAAGGCACATGATGGCCTTATCAGTATCCGGTATTCTGGGTTAATTTTGGATTGGACAATACTTCATGACCAGGGATTGGCAATAAGTTAAAATGACTGTCAATTCCTGTCAAAGCCTGTACCTTGTTCAGCCTGCGCAATGCTGCGAATGTACCATATCTGGACTTGCGGTTTACAAACCACTCCGCACTGTTGTCTTTCCCGTTAACCTCTTCCTTCAAGTATCTTATATAGTCGGCAGAATAGATTTCGATAATGCCATTGCCCATTTCTGATAACAGTTCAAACACATCTTCCGAAGAAATAGTATTGAGGATCTTCTTGGCTTCATCCTTTCTTCCCAATGCCATATATATTTCAGCTTTCAAGACATCAGAAGCCTTCTGTGAAAAATATATCTTACTTTGATTCTTCACATAAGGAATCTGAACATCCTGCATGCTTTCCAGACAGAGTCCGTAAACATCCTTTGCATCATAAGGATTGGCAGTCATCGCTCCCAGAACAGAATCATAGCCAGAGACAACAGGTATCCTGCCCCACTCCGTTGCCATATTATATAAGACCAAGACACGAAGAGCTTTTGCCGTAGTGATATATGGTTTCGCATCGAATGAGAGACTACGATTTTCCAAGGCATTGATAATCATTCTTGCACGGTTGTCGCAGCTATATCCAGCACTCCAGGCCTTCGATACAAGATCAGAACCTGGCGTAATCTGCTGCACATTTTCATTATCAAGGCGAATCTCATCGAGCTTGTTCTGACAGTTGATGTATTCACACAACGAAGCATAAACAGCAGATAATGCTTTACCGGCATCTTCTTCGGATTTAAAATACGAATCATCTGTTGAAGTTCCTGGATTCACTATATCGTTCATTTCCTCGTCCCTGTCATCAATCACGCCGTCACCATTGAAATCTATGAATGGCGAGAAATCTCCTATTGTGACATTGCTGCCCTTGGACTGATAGAACTCTTCCATCCTCTCTTTTATTTCAGACGGATGACAATTTTCCTGACCCTTTCTGATAGCGTCCTTCAATGAATTGTTGTCGATAGTACCATCCTTTTCAAGGTCATTGGAGAACTTGGCGATGAACTCCGAGAATTCGGCTTCCGTCTTGTCATAAAGCATAATGGACGAAATGGCGAGCAGGATGTTTGCATTCTTGTCGTTATCGGTCAGCGACACCTTTTCCGGCGAGGTTATCTTGTCCGTAACGGCAAAGGTATTCAGTATCTCTGTCTCCGCCTGTTCTTTGGCCTTTTTGAACGACTTGCCGCTTTTTACCAGATACTTGACACGTGCATACTCCAAATGGGTAAGCAGATTGACATTCATATAATCCGCGCCGTCAGTATCGGCAATTGCCTTCAAGGTTATCTGTGAGTTTGAAAGACTGCCGGTACATTCATTGTAAAAATAGCCACTGGTCTTCAGCTCCACCAGACCACTACTTAAAGACAAGGTCTGTCCAAAATCAAAACTGCCCAAATCACTTGTAGTGCTTGTCGTGTAAGATTTGCCGGATTGCGAGAGGTCTTTGTTCAAATCAGTGAGCGTAACCTCGGACCCTTGCACGAAAGGGCCTTTTTCAATGTGACCGAGAATTTGTTTGCTTCTTGGTCCTTCCGGTCCGTCGCTCTCGCTGCTGCATGATGCAAGCGTGAAGGCTGCCACAATGGCAGCAATGAAAATTTTATTCATATTGTATATTTATTGTTGCTTTTTCTTCGTACCGCAAAGGTAATCAATTTATTATATACACCAATACAAAGCCAGACATTTATTATTGGTTGGGATTGCGGGCGGGATGCGGGCGCGAAGTGCTTTTCTATTAATGTAGACAGGGTAAATATCGGGATATTCCGGGCATTTGGGGAGAAAGTTTGCCGGCAGACGAAACATTTAGGCGGAAAGGTTTTGCCAATTGAAAATAAAGGAGTAGATTTGCATACATTTTTAATAATCTAAAAACACTAAAATTATGAAAGCAATCAAAACAGAAAAAGCACCTGCAGCTATCGGCCCATACAGCCAGGCTATCGAAGTTAACGGATTCGTATTCGCATCCGGCCAGATTCCATTGAACCCTGCAACGGGTGAGTTCGTTGAGGGCGGCATCAAGGAGCAGACACGCCAGGCGCTGAACAACGCCCGCGAAATCATGCGCGCAGCCGGCCTTGATCTCTGCAACGTGGTCAAGACTTCCGTTATGCTCGCCGACATCAAGTATTTCGCCGAGATGAACGAGGTTTACGCTGAGTTCTTCAACGAGCCATTCCCTGCACGTTCTGCATTCGCAGTGAAGGATTTGCCTAAGGGAGCCCTCGTGGAAGTAGAGTGCATCGCTGCCAAATAATATTTCCTGCAAGCCGTGGAGCTTGCCCTTTGCCGGCAGTTCGGCATGCTGATGAGCCGGCAAAGCGCCACCTTATTATATAATATATAGGGGACGCAGGAAAGAGACATAGGGAATCAGGGGAAACACAGTTTTTAGGAATACATCAAAACTTGTTTCCTCTGATTCTCTTCTTGTTGGATAAAGTTCACAAGTTGAATACAACTATAATAATATATGAAAGATTCTGTAATCATCGTGAGTGGCGGAATGGACAGCATCACGCTGCTGCACGACTACAAAGACCGTATCGCCCTGGGCATCTCGTTTGACTACGGCAGCAACCACAACGCCAAGGAGATTCCCTTCGCCGAGCTACACTGCAAACGCCTCGGCATCAAGCATATCACGATTCCGCTGGAGTTCATGCACAAATACTTCAAGAGCAGTCTGCTCGAGGGCGCCGACGCCATACCGGAGGGCCATTACGAGGACGAGAACATGAAGTCTACTGTGGTACCGTTCCGCAACGGCATAATGCTCGCCATCGCTGCCGGCATCGCCGAGAGCAACGGACTGGACCACGTGATGATTGCCAACCACGGCGGTGACCACGCCATATACCCCGACTGCCGGCCGGAATTCATCTCGGCAATGAGCAGCGCCACATCGGCGGGGTCGTACAACGGAGTGACTGTGATTGCGCCATACACCAGCATAACGAAGGGCGACATTGCCCGAAAGGGTAAGGAGCTGGGCATCGACTACACGGAGACGTGGTCGTGCTACAAGGGCGGAGACAAGCACTGCGGCAAATGCGGCACCTGCGTGGAGCGCAAGGAGGCACTGCGCGATGCCGGAATTGAAGACTTTACGGAATACGAAGAATAGAAGATACAGTATTGTTTCTTTATCAAGAATTTGAGACCCTTTTTCTCTAATCCTCAAATTCTTGATAAAAGAATGGTATAAATCATAAATCCGGAACCGGCTTAGTCGCGGCGGAAGATGTCGCGCGTATAGACTTTCTCCTTCACGTCGTCGAGACATGTGTCATAGCGGTTGGCTATGATGGCATGGCTGCGGGCCTTGAACTCATCAAGATTGTTTACCACACGGCTGCCGAAGAACGTGCTGCCGTCAGCGAGCGTGGGTTCATAGATAATCACCTCGGCTCCCTTTGCCTTGATGCGCTTCATGATGCCCTGGATGGCCGACTGGCGGAAATTGTCGGAATTGCTCTTCATCGTCAGTCGGTAGACGCCTATCACACAGGCGTCTACATCTGCCCCATACTGGTTTTTCTCGGAATAGCTGTACCATCCGGCACGGCGCAGGACGGCATCGGCGATATAGTCCTTCCTCGTGCGGTTGCTCTCCACTATTGCCTCAATCAGATTCTCGGGCACGTCGGCATAATTGGCAAGCAGCTGCTTCGTGTCCTTAGGCAGGCAATAACCGCCGTAGCCGAACGATGGGTTGTTATAGTGCGTACCGATGCGCGGGTCAAGCCCGACGCCGTCGATTATCGCCCTGGTGTCCATCCCCTTCATCTCGGCATAGGTGTCGAGCTCATTGAAATAGCTCACGCGGAGGGCGAGATACGTGTTGGCAAAAAGCTTCACTGCCTCCGCCTCCTTCATTCCCATGAACAGCGTGTCGATGTTCTCCTTTATCGCTCCCTCCTGGAGCAGACGGGCGAACACCTTTGCGGCCTCAACCATCTTGTCTACATCCGTGACACTGCAGATGGCGCGGTCTTCATCGGCAAATTCCTGACGGTTCATCATCTTGGGGTAGCCCACGATGATGCGGCTCGGATAGAGGTTGTCGTAGAGCGCCTTGCTCTCACGCAGGAACTCGGGCGAGAACAAGAGATTGAATTTCCCTGCCCCTTTTGCGGCATATTTAAGGTATAGGGAGCGCGTATAGCCTACGGGGATGGTGCTCTTGATTACCATCACGGCATCGGGATTCACTTCGAGCACGAGGTCTATCACCTCCTCCACATGACTCGTGTCGAAATAGTTCTTCACGGGGTCGTAGTTGGTGGGAGCAGCGATGACCACGAAGTCGGCGTCGCGATATGCCTCCCTGCCGTCGAGCGTGGCAGTCAGATGCAGGTCTTTCTCTGCCAGATACTTCTCTATATATTCATCCTGGATGGGCGAAATCCTGCTGTTCAGCTTCTCTACCTTCTCGGGCACCACGTCAACTGCCGTGACATAATGATGCTGCGAGAGGAGCGTGGCGATGCTCAGTCCCACGTATCCGGTGCCAGCAACGGCTATCTTCAAATCCTTGAAATCTCTCATATTGTCTGGTTATATTGGAATTGTCGTTTATTATTATATTATTCTGCGAAATTACGCCTTTTATCCGTAAGGAACAAATATGCAGCGGATTATTTTCACAATAACAAGTTTTCCGACAGATGCGGCAGCTTTACCGGTGCCCAGGAAAACTAACACCTATTAAATAGTTTCCATATACTTTGAAATAGACACATTGACACTTACGAGCTTGATTTTCATCGAAAAAAAACATATTCTTTTCGCTTTTCGGCATACTCCATGTGCGCATCAACTCACAAATTGAAACATAAAATGAAGAAGAAACAGAGAAAACGATTGTTCTATTTTTCCGATTTAATATCAAATATTACGCATTAAATGCACATTACCCAAAGATTTGTGTAATTTTTCTTTGACGGAAAGCATCTAATATGTATTTTTGCACACAAAACATACAAAGTGAGCAAATTAAATATAATACTATGCAAGCTAAGAAGAACTTTAGTACAATAATCAGCCAGCTTCGTTCCAACGGAACAAGGAAGAAGGTGGCTCTCGTGTGTCCGAATGATTCCCACACGGAGTATGTAATCAACCGCGCCCTGGAGGAAGGCATTGCCGACTTCATCCTCGTGACCGGCGGAATAAGGGCCGAGTTTATCGATGTGCTCTCAGAGAAATATCCCGGACACATCGAAGTGACCGACGCCCCGACTCCCGACGATGCTGCCGCCAAGGCAGTGAAGATTGTAAGAGACGGTGGAGCTGACGTACTGATGAAGGGTACAATCAATACCGACAACCTGCTGCGCGCCGTATTGAACAAGGAATACGGACTGCTCGAAAAGGGCAAGGTGATGACACACGTCACTCTGGCACAGATTCCTTCATACGACAAGCTGCTTGTATTCTCAGACGCTGCAGTGATTCCACGTCCTACAGAGGAGCAGTTCGACGCTGTCCTTGGCTACGTGGTGAACGTATGCAGAAACCTCGACATCGAATGTCCTCACGTGGCTCTCATCCACTGCACGGAGAAGGTGAGCGAGAAATTCCCTCACACTCTCAGCTACGAGGTCCTGAAGGAGAAGGCACGCAACGGTGCTTACGGCAAGGTGGAAGTGGACGGTCCGATGGACGTCAAGACGGCTTGCGACAAAGACAGCGGTGACATCAAGGGCATCTGCTCTCCGGTAGTGGGCAACGCCGATGCATTGATATTCCCGAACATCGAATCGGGCAACGTGTTCTACAAGACCATAACCCTGTTCGCAAAGGCTGAAACAGCCGGAATGCTCTGCGGAACAACAGCTCCTATCGTTGTGGCATCAAGAGCCGACAGCGGAGAGTCTAAATTCTACAGCCTTGCACTCGCTTGTCTGTCACACAAATAATCCTTTAATTCACACACATCACGAAAGACATGAAGATTTTAGCAATCAACCCTGGTTCTACTTCTACAAAACTTGCCATCTACGAGGACGGCAAACCAATATGGAACGGCGGAGCACACCTGCCAATCGACGAACTGGCAAAGTTCCATCACATCATCGACCAGTATGAATACCGCAGGGATTTCATCCTCAAGCTCCTCAAGGAGGAGAACATCGAGGTGAAGTTCGACGCTGTAATCGGACGTGGCGGACTGCTCTGCCCATTGAAGGGCGGCGTTTATCTGGTAAACGAAAAGATGAAGCAAGACCTGATCAACGCCACACACGAACATGCCTGCAACCTCGGCGCACTCATCGCCGACGAGATTGCCAAGGAATGCGGATGTCCGGCATATATCGCTGACCCTGTAGTGGTGGACGAGTTTGACAGAAGAGCCAGAATCAGCGGATTCCCGGGAATACAGCGCGAGTCTATCTTCCATGCCCTCAACCAGAAGGCTGTGGCAAGACAGTATGCAGCATCTGTCGGAAAGAAATACGAAGACCTGAACCTCATCGTAGCCCACCTCGGCGGCGGTATCTCAGTGGGTGCACACCGCAAGGGCAACGTAATCGACGTGAACAACGCTCTCAACGGCGAAGGACCTATATCTCCGGAGCGCGCCGGAACAATACCTGCAGAAGCCCTCGTAAACCTCTGCTTCAGCGGCAAATACGATAAGAAGCAGATCTGCAAGATGATTCACGGCAGGGGCGGTCTCGTGGCTTTCCTCAAGACCAACGACATGATTGATATCGAAGCCAAGGCCGTAAAGGGCGAGGAGCCTTACTACTCAATGGTTGAGGCAATGAACTACACCATCTCAAAGCAGATCGGCGCCATGTACGTTGCCTTGATGGGCCAGGTGGACAGCATCATACTCACCGGCGGAATCGCACGCAGCGAATACTGTGTGGACAATATCATGAAGCAGATTGAATATCTGGCTCCCGTTACGGTTATCCCCGGCGAGAACGAGATGCAGTCGCTTGCATTCAACGCATTCGGCGCTCTGAGCGGCGAACTGCCTGTTCAGGAATACACAGGTGTTTCATGCGCGGAGAAGCTTGACCTCATTGTTGAAGAGGACTAAGGATTAATAAGCTAATGATACAGAATAGTTGGCCAAACCTATCATAAGGCAAAGGCCAGGAAAAAGCAATGCGGATTACCAATCTCATTAATGAATGGTAATCCGCATTCTTGTTTTTATTGATCGTTTGTCTGTGGCAGGTGACAGATTATCACCCCTATATAAATATCATTCATAGATATCCTCTACGCTGTATCCCGCATCCACATCATCTTCAGAAACGCAGGAGTTGAAGCCTTCTGGAATGTCAAACTTCTCCTTCGGGTCATAGCCGAGCGAACGGTCGGCAAACACCTTCTTCATATAATATGCCCAAATTGGCAGGGCCATCGTGGCACCCTGTCCCATACGCATCGAGTCAAAATGGATGTCGCGGTCTTCACCACCAACCCAGCAACCGCTGACGAGCGAAGGAGTGAAGCCCATGAACCACGCATCGGAATTGCGGTTTGTGGTACCCGTCTTTCCGCCCATCGGACAGTCAAGCTTATACTTATAACGGATTCGTCCACCGGTTCCCTGGTCAATGACGGACATCAACATATCAAGCATCTTATAGGCACTCTCCTCACTGATCACCTCATTCATGCGCGGCTGGAAGTTTGCCACCACGTTGCCGTCGCTGTCCTCTATCTTCGTCACGAACAGTGGCGAAGTGTGTATTCCATGATTGGCGAACGTGGAATAAGCACTGACCATTTCTGACACCGACGCCTCGTTTGGGCCCAGACACAATACGATTGACGGATAGATACCATAGGTGTTGATACCGAAATCACGCAACGTGCGCAGAAAATCCTGAGGGTTTATCCTGCTCATAAGGGCTGCTGAAATCCAGTTATTCGACATCGTCAACGCCCACTTCAGCGTAACCATCTGCCCGATACGTGAACGGGAGCTGTTACGCGGAGACCAGTTGCCGTATGTGTGTGGCACATTGCACACCATGTCGCATGGCGACATACCGTTTGACATGGAGAGGGCGTAAAGGAACGGCTTTATCGTAGAACCCACCTGTCGTCTTCCCTGGGTAACCATGTCGTATTTGAAATGATTGAAATCTATACCGCCCACATAAGCCTTCACCGCTCCTGTCCTCGGGTCCATACTCATGAATCCGGCGCGCAGGAACGATTTCACATACCTTATGGAGTCCATAGGCGACATGATGGTATCCACATCGCCATGATACGTGTAGACGGACATCTCCACCGGCTTCTTGAATGCCGCACGTATCTCCTCTTCTGAAGAGCCCTGTGCCTTCATCATGCGGTAGCGGTCGCTCTGACGCATAGAGCGGTCGAGGATAGCCTTCACCTCTGACGGCTTCAGGACGGTGGAGAACGGTGCGTTCTTCTTCGCCCTGTTCTCCTTGGAGAATTCCGGCTGCAGGAATCCGCTCACATGGCGGCGCACAGCCTCCTCGGCATAACGCTGCATACGGGAGTCTATCGTGGTGAATATCTTCAGTCCGTCGGTATATACATTATATGGTTCACCGTTCTTCTTCGTATTCTTGTTGCACCAGCCATACAGCGGGTCGGTCTCCCAAGCAATGGAATCGATGTTATACTGCACCTTGTTCCACGACGGATACTTGTCTGCCTCCGGCTTCTTCGCCATCATATACTGGCGCAGGAACTCACGGAAATATGTGGCAATTCCGTCCTTATGGTCGAAGCGGTGGAAGTTGAGGGTCAGTTCCTTGCCTGAGCATTCACGGAACTCACTGTCAGTGATATATCCGGCCTTGAGCATCTGTCCGAGCACGACATTACGCCTCTCGCGACATCTGTCGGGATATCTCACGGGGTTGAAGAACGAAGGGTTCTTGCAGAGTCCCACAAGTGTGGCAGCCTCATCAAGGGAAAGTTTGTTAGGGTCCTTGCCGAAGTATACATTTGCCGCATTCTTGATTCCCACAGCATTGTGGAGGAAATCAAAATAATTGAGATACATGGTGATGATTTCCTCCTTGGTGTAATACCTCTCAAGCTTTATGGCTATCACCCACTCTATCGGCTTCTGCAACAGTCGCTCGGAAGTGCTCTCCGCCGTGTTGGAATAGAGCTGTTTGGCAAGCTGCTGCGTGATGGTGGAACCGCCTCCCGCACTCACCTGCCCCAAGAGTCCGCGCTTCACCACGGCACGCGCCAAGGCAATGAAGTCAATGCCGGAATGGTCATAGAAACGCTCGTCTTCCGTTGCCACAAGGGCCTTGACGAGATAAGGGGAGAGATTGGAATAACCCACATGGATTCGGTTCTCGCGGTTCATGTTATACGTACCGAGGAGCTTTCCGTCTGAGGTATAGACTTGTGAAGCATAGCGGCTTATCGGATTATGCAGGTCCTCCACCTCCGGCATATAGCCTATCCATCCGTTCCAGATGGCTATGAAGCAGAATATCGTGCCCACAGTGACGAAGGCCAGAAGCCCCCAAAGAAAATGTACGAATGCTTTTCTCATTGTCTTTTCTATAAATGGATGCGACAGGAACATTTTGCTCCCGTCACGGCAGTTTATCTTTGCAAAGATAATGTTTGTCGGTCAGAGAATAAAATATTTTTATCCTTTTTATTCATAAAAGCAATATAATGCCAACTTTTCCCTTCTTTGGTATGAATAAATAAAAAAATATGCGTACCTTCGCAGTTGATAAACAAATAAATATTACAACGGTATATGGAAAAACATGATTTTGTAACAATTGCCGACTTGTCAAAGGAGAAAATCCTCTACATGATACAGATGGCAAAAGAGTTCGAAATGCATCCCAATCGTGAGATTCTGAAAGGCAAAGTGGTTGCCACGCTTTTCTTTGAGCCCTCAACCAGAACACGACTGAGTTTTGAGACGGCAGCCAACAGGCTTGGAGCCAAGGTAATCGGATTCAGTGATGCCAAAGTGACAAGCGCAACAAAGGGGGAAACCCTTAAAGACACTATTCTGATGGTATCCAACTACGCAGACGTGATAGCAATGCGACACCATATCGAGGGAGCGGCACAATACGCATCGGAGATTGCACCGATTCCTATCATCAACGCCGGCGACGGAGCGCACCAGCACCCGTCACAATGCATGCTCGACCTATACTCCATATACAAGACGCAGGGAACTCTTGAGAATCTGAACATATACCTTGTAGGCGACCTCAAATACGGACGCACCGTACACTCGCTAATCATGGCAATGCGCCATTTCAACCCTACATTCCACTTTATCGCCCCCGAGGAGCTCGCAATGCCGGAGGAATACAAGCTATACTGCAAGCAGCACGGCATAAAATACGTGGAACATACAGACTTCAACGAGGACATCATTGCCGGCGCCGACATCATCTACATGACGCGAGTACAGAAGGAACGCTTCTCCGACCTCATGGAATACGAAAGGGTGAAGAACGTATATATCCTCAAGAACGACATGCTCGTAAAGGCCCGCAAGAACATGAAGATTCTCCATCCGCTGCCACGCGTCAACGAGATTGCATACGATGTTGACGAAAGCCCATACGCATACTATATACAGCAGGCACAGAACGGACTGTATGCAAGAGAGGCCATCATCTGCGACGTGTTGGGATATACCCTCGATGACATCAAGAACGACAAGACCATCATCGGATAAATCCTCCACCAGGAACACATCCGGCATTACCCAAAGGAAATGTATCGGATACCCCCAGAGGGAATGCATCGGGCAATCCCCCACCGGAGAATCATTAGAACAAGACTGGTTTAACAATAAACGCTAAGAAAAAATGAGCAAGAAAGAAAGACTCGTTGCCGCTATCGAAAACGGCACGGTTATCGACCATATTCCAGCCGAAAAGGCTTACGCCGTAGCTAATCTGCTCGGACTGCAGACTCTCGACGAGCCTGTAACCATCGGCTACAACTACCCGTCAAAGAAACTTGGCAAGAAGGGTATCATCAAGGTGGAGAACAAATTCTTCACCGACGAAGAGATTTCACGTCTCTCCGTCGTAGCACCAAACGTTGTGCTCAACGTAATCCGCGACTACGAGGTGGTGGAGAAGAAAACAGTAACCACACCCGACAAAATCTGCGGAATCGTGAAATGCAACAACCCAAAGTGCATCACTAACAACGAACCTATGCAGACCATCTTCCACGTAATCGACAAGGCAAACGGCACCATCAGATGCCACTACTGCGACAAGGAGCAGGATATAAGCCACGTGAAACTCGTGTAGAAGGAATAGAAGAAGAATTGAATTCAGTAACATACGTTTAATCCTTTTATGAAAAACAAGATGAAAAAAGACCAAGAGATTTTCGACCTTATTGAAAGAGAGCACCAGCGCCAGCTTAAAGGCATGGAGCTTATCGCATCAGAGAACTTCGTCAGCGACGAGGTGATGCAGGCTATGGGCTCATGCCTCACAAACAAATACGCTGAGGGCTATCCTGGCAAGCGCTACTATGGCGGCTGCGAGGTGGTGGACATCGTTGAAACCATCGCCATCGAAAGAGTGAAGAAGCTCTTCGGAGCTGAATACGCCAACGTGCAGCCTCACTCCGGAGCACAGGCAAACGCTGCCGTACTGCTCACAGTACTCAAGCCAGGCGACACATTCATGGGATTGAATCTCGCCCATGGCGGACACCTTTCACACGGTTCTGCAGTGAATACATCCGGTATTCTCTACAACCCGATAGGCTACAACCTCAAGAAGGAGACAGGTACAGTAGACTACGATGAGATGGAAAGTCTTGCTATCGAGCACAAGCCTAAACTCATCATCGGCGGTGGTTCTGCCTACAGCCGTGAATGGGATTACAAGCGTATGCGCGAGATTGCCGACAAGGTTGGCGCTCTGCTCATGATTGACATGGCTCACCCTGCCGGACTTATCGCAGCCGGTTTGCTCGACAACCCTGTTAAGTATGCACACATCGTGACTTCTACAACCCACAAGACTCTGCGCGGTCCACGCGGCGGTATCATCCTGATGGGCAAGGACTTCGAGAACCCATGGGGCTTGACTACACCGAAGGGACAGATAAAGATGATGAGCCAGTTGCTCAACAGCGCCGTATTCCCTGGACAGCAGGGCGGTCCGCTGGAGCACGTTATCGCTGCTAAGGCTGTTGCCTTCGGCGAGGCTCTGCAGCCTGAGTTCAAGGAGTGGGCTATGCAGGTAAAGAAGAACGCTGCTGTTCTGGCCGATGAACTCATAAAGCGCGGCTTCAGCATCGTGAGCGGCGGAACCGACAACCACAGCATGCTCGTTGACCTCCGCACGAAGTACCCGGAACTGACCGGTAAGGTTGCAGAAAAGGCTCTCGTTGCTGCCGACATCACCGTGAACAAGAACATGGTTCCATTCGACACACGCAGTGCATTCCAGACATCAGGAATCCGTCTCGGAACTCCAGCAATTACTACCCGTGGCGCTAAAGAGGATCTCATGGTTCTCATCGCCGAGCTCATCGAGGAGGTTCTCAACGATCCGGAGAACGAGGAGGTAATCGCTTCTGTACGCAAGCGCGTCAACGAAACAATGAAGAACTATCCTATCTTCGCTTACTAATCAGGCGGACAGGCTGATAATTATTCTGACAGACGTTATTAACATCTGTCAGAATAACAAACAATAAAACGGATAAAACGTCCATCCTTTTCGGGCGCTTTATCCGTTTTTATTGTTTCCTTTGAAAGATTTATCCGAAGAACAGATTTCTCTTGGGCATCTTTGGGCCATACTTCTGACGCAGCTTTTCAAACAGCCGCATGGTGTCGTTCGAGAATCCGTGTCCCTTCCACGTACTGGTGTTTGTAATCAGTATCCAGCACTCGCCATCGGGATAGCGGAGCACCAATGCGCTAGTACCAGACAGGGAACCGGTCCTTATCCAAGGCTTTCCCTTGGCGCAATAGTTCCAGCCAAGACAGTAGTCGTGGCCGGGCATCTCCTTCGTCATATACATCACGGACTCCTTGCTCAATATATCTGGAACTCCAGGCAGAAGGTCGATGGACGCAATGAATCTCGACAGCTCTGCCGCCGAAGCACACCAGGCTCCCGCCCCCACCAGGCGCGGGATATCGTTCTCGCCATAGCATTTCTCCACCATACGTCCGCTGTTGTTATACTCATACACCGGTTCCGAACCCTTGTGCATATAGTATTTCACCTCATTCTCGCGCCGGTCCTTATAGTAGTTGCCTGCGATATGGAAATCATAGCAGCCGGCCGGTTCGAATACGAACTTCCGCATGAAATTCTCATACGTCATCTTCGTCTTCTTCTCGATAATCATCGAGAGCAGCGTGTAGCCCACGTTGGAATAATGCTTCATCGTGCCCGGCGTGTAGCCCAGCCTGCGCTTGAGCAGGATTCTTATCAGCGTCTTGTTGTCGGGCGGCGTGGTCAGACGGTTCTGCATCATGATGTATCTTGTGGAGAACATCGGGTCGCCCGCCCTGTTGTTGAAGCCTGCCTTATGGCGCAGCAACTGCTCCACGGTGATGTCGAAATAGCGCGGATCCTTTATCACGTTCGTAAACACCGTGTCATTAAGTATTCCCTGCGGGCCGAATACGCGGTCGGACAACTTCAGCACATGGTTCTCCACCAGCTTCATTATACCCACAGCCGTGAGCAGCTTAGACACGGAGGCAAGCCTCATCACGTAGTTCGGCTGCATCTCCAGTCCGCGCTCCTTGTCCGCCCATCCGAAGCCCTTCGCATAAATCAGCGAATCGTTGCGCGAAACGGCTATCTGCGCCCCGTTCAGCTCCCACCGTTCGAAATATCTTTTCAGCGTAGTCTCCATTTCCTCGAGATCAGGAGAGTCCGACATGTTGTTTCTCAATGTATCATTAAGGTGAGTGCGGCTCACCGTCTTCTTTTTCTTTTCTGTCTTTCCACCACATGAAACACATTGTCCCACTATCGAGAAGATAATGAGACAAAGTATAAGCACAAGGAAGAAAACTCTTTTCTTTCTTAATTTTCTTGCCATTACAAATGTTTTCTCTACTTGATTACCTTGAGTCTTGCGAATTTCATCAGCAGCTGCTTCACGCCCACGTTTTTGAACTCCACAGTGGCCTTGCTGTTTTCGCCCGACCCTTCGAGCCTTAATACGGTTCCCATGCCAAAGCGCGAATGTTCCACCACCGACCCTACCGATATGCCGCCGGTGGACGATACCGACTGCATTGGGGCTGATGTCGGTACTACCCTTGATGGAGACCCTGACGCCGGGACTGTCCTTGATGCCGCCCCTGACGACGGTCTGCCTATACCGAGCACTTCTTTATAATCGCCTTTTCTGAAATGGTATGTATCGTCTATATGACTGGCTTCGCGCGGCTTCGGGTCAGCCATGAATTGCGATGCCACCGGCTTTGAGTTCTGGTAGCGGCTGCCGTAGCCGCCACGCCCCCACTCCGGTCTGCCACTGCCGTAGCCGCCATACGACTGCCGCTGCATGGAGCCTTGCGATGAGTCATTGGTGAAATCGCTCACCTGCAGGAGCGACGGTGCGATATCCTTTATGAAGCGGCTGGGCGTGTCAAACTCCATCTTGCCGTAGCGGTATCTGTTGCGGGCACAGGTGAGCACGCAGTTCTTCTCGGCTCTCGTTATCGCCACATACAGCAACCGGCGCTCCTCTTCGAGCTCCCGCTGGCTGTTGCACGACATCGGACTCGGAAAGATGTTCTCCTCCAGTCCCACGATAAACACGTTGGGGAATTCCAGTCCCTTGGCACTGTGTATCGTCATCAGATTCACCTTCTTCTGGTCTGCATCCTCATCGCTCTCAAGGTCGGTAAGCAACGAAACCTCCTGAAGGAAGTCCGTCAGATAAACATTGCGCGACAGGTCGGCATCCTCCTTCCTGCCCTCCACGAAATCCTGCATACCATTGAGGAATTCCTCAAGGTTCTCCTGTCTTGCCACGCTTTCCGGCTCTTTGTCGGCGTACAGGTCGGCCGCTATTCCGCTCTGCTTTATTATGTCATAGCCCAGCGTGTAGGCGTCTTCCATGGCGATACGCTCCATGAAACCCATCATCAGCGAGCGGAATGCCTCCAGACTGTCGAGCGCTTTCTTTCCCAGGCGCAGTCCGCTCCGTGCGGGCGATGAAATCACGCTCCACAGGCTCACGCCGTTTGCCGTTGCCGTCTCGATGATTTTGCTTACCGTCGTCTGGCCGATGCTCCGCTTAGGATAGTTGATGATGCGCTTCAGCGCCTCCTCGTCGTCGGGATTGGCAACAAGACGGAAATAGGCTATCACATCCTTTATCTCCTTGCGTTGGTAGAAGCTCAGTCCGCCGTATATCTTGTATGGCATCCCCTCCTTGCGCAGCGCCTCCTCAAAGGTGCGGCTCTGTGCATTGGTGCGGTAGAGGATGGCGAAGTCGGAGTAGTCTCCACCCTCGTCTTTCATCATCCGTCTGATGTCCTTGCATACTATCACGGCTTCCTCCTTGTCGCTGTATGCCATCTTCAGCTTTATCTTCTCACCCTCGCTGTTCCGGCTATACACGTCCTTACGTATCTGCCACTGGTTATGGACAATCAGACTGTTTGCCGCCTCCACGATGCGCTGCGTGCTGCGGTAGTTCTGCTCCAGCTTGAACACGCGGCTGCCCTCGAATTCCTTTTCGAAGCCGAGCATATTGTCAATGTTCGCCCCGCGGAAGGCATAGATGCTCTGCGCGTCGTCGCCCACGGCGCATACGCGTTTATGCACCGTAGCGAGCTGGCTCACTATCTTCTGCTGCACGGCGTTCGTGTCCTGATACTCGTCCACGAGGATATACTCGAAGTTCGATGAGTATTTCTCAAGTATCTCCTTATGTTCGTTGAACAATATATATATGTTCACGAGCAGGTCATCAAAGTCCATTGCGTTCGCCAGCTTGCACCGCTCGCAGTATGCGGCGTACAGCTTCGACATGTCGGGCATGTGACTCTGGAAGTCGCGTGCCTGCAGATTGCCGTCCAATGCGTAGTCCGAGGGGAGGATAAGGTGGTTCTTCGCCATACTTATTCTCGATGCCACGACCGACGGCTTGTATACCTTGTCATTGAGGCCGAACTCCTTGGTGAGTGCCTTTATCAGACTCTTCGAGTCGCTGTCGTCGTATATCGTGAAGTTGGACTCATAGCCCAACTGGCGTGCCTCCGACCTCAGTATCCTCGAGAATATGCTGTGGAAAGTTCCCATATAGATATAGCGTGCCTGGTTGCCGCCCACTATGGTGTTTATCCTCTCCTTCATCTCGTTTGCCGCCTTGTTCGTAAAGGTCAGCGCCAGGATGTTCCATGGTTTCATGCCACGCATCATCAGATATGCTACCTTATACGTGAGCACGCGCGTCTTGCCCGAACCCGCACCGGCAATCACCAGCGAAGGCCCGTCGCAATATTCCACGGCCGCGCGCTGGCTGTCGTTGAGTCCATCGAGGAATGCTGACAGATTATTGTTGTCCATTTATATTTTCGTCTGCTTGATGTTTGGGGGATGAGGAATCCTATTTCTTCTTATAGTTTCTATACACTCCGCCTGCCGAGGTGCTCGGGTTGAAGTCCTCTCCCTCGCGCGGAAACGACGGTATGAACTTCATCTCATGCTCTATCTGCGAACGTCTCTTCAGCATGTATGCGCTGGGGTCCTTGGAGCTGAACTTGCGCGGATTTGGCAGCGTGGCGGCAATAAGCGCACACTGCGAGCGCGAGAGGTCTGCCGCATCGGTGGCGAAATGGTCCGCCGCCACGGCGTCCACTCCGTATATGCCGTCGCCCATCTCGATGGAGTTGAGATACACCTCCATGATGCGCTGCTTGCTCCACATGAACTCGATGAGTACCGTGAAGTAAGCCTCGAAGCCCTTTCTCACCCAAGACCGGCCCGGCCACAGGAAAACGTTCTTCGCCGTCTGCTGGCTTATCGTGCTTGCGCCATGCTTCTTCTTACCCTCCAGATTATGGAGCGCGGCCTTCTCTATCGCCTGATAGTCGAAGCCATGGTGCAGGAGGAAGCGCTGGTCCTCGCTCGCCATCACCGCCACCGGCATGTGGGGCGAAATCTCCGACATCGGCACCCAGTGGTGGTGCATACGTATCGACTTGCCCTCTCCTATCTGCTGAAAACAGCGGATAAACATCAGCGGCGTGTAATATACGGGCATGAACCTATATAATACTGTAACAAGAATGGTGGAGCCAAAGAAGGCTACCACCACCCATTTCAATATCTTACTGATTATGTTAAATCTTGACATACCAAGTTTTTAGTGAAAGTCCGTTCCGGGTCTTTTTCCTTAGTTGAGTGTACCCTGCTGGGCCTCCTTCACCATCTGCTCGCTTGCATAGAGGAATACCTCCACGCGACGGTTCTGCTGCATGCCAGCCTGAGTGGTATTGTCGGCTACCGGCTCCGAACTGCCCTTGCCCACCACGTTCTTGAACTGGCTCGAAGCCACGCCGTTGGCCTTCAGATAATTCACCACAGACTCTGCCCTCTGCTGCGAGAGCTGCAGGTTCTTCTGTGCGCTCTGCTCTGCAGTAGAGTTTCTCCATCCCTGGTTATCGGTATGTCCGTAGGCATCGATGGCACAGGTGGAATACTTCTTCATCAGCTTTGCCAGATTGTTGAGATTCGTCTTGCTTGCAGCGCTCAGCTCAGAAGAGCTTGTATTGAAGAGCAGTCCCGAGTCGAAGGTAATCTTCACGGCCTTCAGTCCGTTCACGTCGGTCACTTCCTCCACCTTGGCATTGTTCAGGTCGGCCTCTGCCTCAGCTTTCACCTTGTCCATATGCTTGCCGATGAGGGCTCCGGCTCCCGTACCCACAGCTGTTCCGATAGCTGCTCCAACGGCAGTGTTGCCTGCCAACTTACCCACGATGGCTCCCAGCACAGCGCCGCTGCCGGCACCAATCAAAGCTCCGTTACCTGTATTATTGCCGCAACTTACCACAGCTGCCGCACACAAACCCAATGTTGCAATTTTAATCTTGTTCATTATAAAAATCCTTTTTTCAGTTTTATATATATATGATGTTTATATCAACTCAATTTGCAAAGTTAAACCTTTTATATCTCTCCACAAAAATTATGCTACAAAAAATAATTAAAAAGCCCCCTTCACTGCCGTCAGACTGAAATTCTACAGAATTCAGGCAACAACACATGTATATGACAAAAGCCATAAAAATATTATACGCATCTATTTCCTTTATGTTTTAACATCTACAAACAGCATATTTGTTAATGCAAGACATAAACCGTAAATTTCTAATAAACGGTCCCATCCATGCCCTCTGTCGTTAATTTTACAAAAATTAAGTCTGACTATTATGCAGTTACAAAAAGATAGACTAACTTTGCAGGGAATTTATATCCGAAGGCCATGGACCAGAGGATAGACTGACATTGACAGAACGTTTAATTAATTTATACGACGATGAAAAAGATTATGATGGTGACAATGCTGCTCTTCGCAGTAATCACCGGTGCCTTCGCCCAGAAGCAGGCACAGATTGCATTTGACAAGACAACATGGAACTTCGGCACATTCGCCGAAAGCCAGATACAGACTTGTACCTTCACTTTCAAGAACACAGGAGACGCTCCGCTTATCATCAACCAGGCCGTGGCAAGCTGCGGATGCACTGTGCCGACGTACACCAAGAAGCCTATCGCACCAGGCGAGAGCGGCACGCTGAAAGTGACTTACAACGGCAAGGGAAAGTTTGAAGGCCACTTCAAGAAGAGCATCACCGTGAGGACAAACGGCACACCCGAAGTGGTAAGACTCTACGTGGAGGGCGACATGACCGTGCCACAAGGAAAGTAATCACACACAACTCCCCTTTATGACGAGGCACAACCGCCACTCATAAAGAAATGAACAAACAATAACCAGGACCCCGTTTCTCAAACAATGACAGAATCGGGGTCTGTTTTTGCCCCATATACAATGAGAACAAGATTTTTCATACTTATCGCATTCCTGGCATTAGCATCCGCCGCCACTGCGCAACACACAGCAAGGAACAGACACAAGCAGAAGGACACGCTGATAGTGAAAGCCTATGCTGACTCGCTCGCCGCCATCAAGGCGAAGCTCGACACCACAATCCGTGTGGATGCCGACACCCCGACGGATGCGAGAACCTTCTGCCTCTTCTCGCCCACTACATTCTATCACTCCGTGGCAAACCGGATGCTCGGCAACGAAAACGCCGACGATACCGAGAGCATGATAGACCGGACGATGATGAACATATACCTGAACCACCCGCAACTCGTGGCCAAAAGCGAGCAACGAGTGAAAAAGGCGGGGGCCATACACAAGGAGATGAATGCACCGATAAAGGACAAGGTGCAGTTCGTCACCAAAACCGAGGAGAAGCCTATAGAAAACGACTTCGACATGCCGTTTGACCTCGTGGTGAAGAAGCCCAACTTCTGGAAATACAGCGGAGACTACTATCTGCAAATGTTCCAGAACTATGTGTCGGGAAACTGGTACAAGGGCGGCGAGAGCAACTACTCCATGGTGGCAAGCGTAACGATGCAGGCCAACTACAACAACAAGCAGAAGGTGAGATTCGACAACAAACTGGAAATGAAGCTCGGATTCCAGACGTCGCGCGGCGACACGCTCCACAGCTTCAAAACCTCGGAGGACCTCATAAGATACACCGGAAAACTGGGTCTGCAGGCCACAAAGCGCTGGTATTACTCACTGCAGCTCATCGCCTACACGCAGTTCATGCGCGGATACAAGAGCAACGACATGAAGGTTTATTCAGACATCTTCTCGCCTCTCAACCTCAACCTCTCTGTCGGTATGGACTACACGGTGGAATGGATCAACAAGAGGCTGACAGGAACGATTCACCTCGCTCCGCTCGCATACAACTTCAAATACGTGGGACGAAAAGACCTCGCCACAAGATACGGACTGAAGGAGGGCGAACATACGCTGAACGACTTCGGTTCGGAATGCACGATAGACCTGACATGGGCCTTCACGGACATGATAAAATGGAAAACGCGCCTGTACGGATATACCACATACGAGCGCGCCGAGGTGGAATGGGAAAACACTCTCTCATTCCAGTTCAACAAATACATCACGTCGAACATCTTCATATATCCGCGCTTCGACGACGGAGCGAAGCGCGACAAGGACCACGGCTACTGGCAGCTGAAAGAATACATGTCGATCGGTTTCGCATATTCTTTCTAACCGGCAGAGCTATTTAACCCCAATCAGTCATTAGGGAACATTTGGGGTCTAAGAAAAAGACATTGCCGCAAGGGACTTATCTGGAAAACACCAGCGGTATCACTTGCAGCGCTTATAGAATTTCTGGAGCGAAGCTCTTGGAACACCCATTCTGACGAGGCAGTCGAGCTGACGACGCGCCTCGTCTTTCTTTTTGTCCTGCAAGAGGGCATCCACATAGTCTATCCTATACTCACGGTTGTCAGCATCGCGCCTCACCGCTTCCTCATAATCAAACACCGAGAGCGACACCATGCCCTGCTCTTTCTCTATGCCTGCACGGGCGGCATAGGCAACAGCACTGTCGGGATACTGGCTCACGAGGCGGTTTATCATGTCGAGGGCATCAGTGAAGCGGCGCATCTTCTGGTTAAGGAGCGCCAGCCCGAGCTGTCCCTCGAAATGCCCGGGAACAATGGCAAGCAGACTCTCATAATCAAGCCGCGCAAAGTTGTCGCGATGCAATTTCTCATTGACGTAAGCCCTATGAAACAGGGCCGACACCTCATTGGGATTGCGGCGCAGGATATAGTTGTATTCATCAAGAGCATACGTCCACTGCTCGAGCTGCAGATTATAGCTCGCCTTGCGCAGGCGCAGATCCACGGAGTCTGGAGCATACTCCATCCTGTCAGTAGCAGCCCTGAGGCTGTCGCGCAATGCCGCCACAGACTGCGCCCCTACCGTTTCTACACCCAAGAACAGGAACAACGCAACCATCGCCATCCCCACCTTTACCCTCATATTCCTTACATTATTATATATCATAATCAAAGTTTTAATTTTTAACTCTAAACTCTTAATTGTATAATTCTCAATCTGCCGCAGGCAGACAACTCTTAACTCTTAACTCTAAATTCAATTATTTATTTCATTTACGCCCCTTTATTCAAGAACATTAACGTATCCCCCACCAAAAGCGCCACACAGCATAAAAACAATAAAGCCTTCCCACTTACCAGCGGAAAGGCCCTATCTTTAATAACACACATCACTATGATATAACACACACCTTTCATACTGAAACACATTACTATTACAGCAGAAGCAGGCTGCGAAAAACATTAGTCAAATTCTTAAATCTAATTCACTTATCAGTTTATCTGGTTGCAAATATATATAGAATAATTTAAACAAACAAGCATTTTTCAAGTTTTTATATCATTTTATTTATAAAAAGAAAGATTTTCATATCTTACGCTTACATAATCACACATTTATATGTTGCACAACATAAAAAAGGCATGTCGCATTGTAGTGCGACATACCCTCTGTATTTTATGAGTTTCCGAAAGAAATCCTTAGAACTCCACCGACACACGGGCATTTATCTGGCGTCCCGTCAGATAATTCGGTATGGCATACTGCTGGCTCGTGACATCCGTTATCCAATAATACGAATTCACATTGTTTATGCCGAAGAGATTCAAGCAGTCAACTCCCAACCATACGTTTTTGAACACCGACTTCTTCTTTTCGCTCTTCTCCCTGTCAAACAGGCAATAGCTCATTCCGATATCCGCACGCTTGTATGCCGGAGCACGGAACTGCATGGTGGAAAGGTCGCGGTGTGGCGGACCGAAAGGCAAACCGTCGGCAAACGAAAGCTTCAGGGACATGCGCCATTTGTCTGTGCCCGGGAAATAGTCAGTGAAATAAAGGTTCAAGGAATAGCGCTGGTCGGTAGGCATCGGGATGCTCCTGCCCTTCAGGTTTATCTTGGTATCCATCAGCGAAAGACTGACCCAGGAATCCGTGCCAGGCACGAACTCGCCATACAGCTTCAGGTCAAGACCCATCGCATGACCGCTGCACTGCTGGCTGGCATCATACACAATCTTCACATTGTTCACGCTATACGGCACGATATTGCCCAACGCCTTGTAATAGGCCTCGGCGGTGAACTTATACGGACGGTCGTTCATCTTGAACTTATAATCGTATGCCGCGATGAAATGTATCGAGCGCTGGCTCTTTATCTTGCGGTTGAGGGTGGCGTATGTCGTGCCGTCCACCGTAGTCGTGTCACGCAGCTCCTTGAAGAAAGGCGCCTGGTAATACAGGCCCGTGGCGAAACGGAACGTAACGTCATTATTGAACGGAGGAACGATGCTCAATGAAATTCTCGGACTGATGATTGTCTCCTTGTTGAAGTTCCAATGACTGAAACGCAGACCGTAATTCAGGGTGAAGAACGTGTGCTGGCCGGCACTCATGAACTTATACGTATCCTGGATATAGGTCTCCAGGCGGTTCGCATCAAGCTTGTTGCGGGCTTTCAGAGAATATATCATCTTCATGTCTGCACCAGTATGAGGGATATTGTATCCGCTGGAGTCGCGCATCTCATATTCCTTGCTGTATTCATCCACATGCTCAATCTTATACACAAGACCGGCAAGCACCTCATGCCGCTTGGCCTTATGCGAGAAAGCGAGCTTCAGACTCTTCACGTTTGCCTTCAGATAATTGCGTGCATGCTCCATGTATGTTCCCACACCAAGATTCTCACTCGTCTCCGTCTGGGTAAGCCAATACTGGCCCTGTATCGTATATTTCTCCTGCTCATTGGTGCTGTATGCCGAACCGATAAGTGAGAGAGAGGTCTTGTCAGTAAAATGGCGGGTGATGTTGAACGTCCCGAAATACGTGCGGAACAAATCCCTCTCCTTACCGTCAAAATAGACTTTGAACGACTTCACGTTCTCCATCGTACCGAAGTTCGTCTCACGGTCTGACGGAGCGAAATTATAATGATTCTCGGATATGTCACCCATCAGCTCCAAAGTCCAGCGCTTGTTCGGCTTATACGTGAGATAAGTCTGATAATCCAGGAAATTCGGATTATACTCGCCCTTCGTCTGAAGCGAACCGAGCAAATAGCGGTTGGTCTTATAGCGCAGGCCGTTGCTCCACGAGAATTTCTTGTTGCTCACACCCACATAAGCTGAAGCGCCAAGCATGCTCGCCGTAACCTTAGCCTCAAATTTCTTTGGCTGCTTGTATGTGATGTCAAGCGCAGAGGACATCTTGTCGCCATATTTCGCCTCAAAACCACCGGTAGAAAAGCCTATGCTCTTCACCATGTCGGAATTGATTATCGACAAGCCTTCCTGCTGGCCGCTCCTGACGAGGAACGGACGATACACTTCCACACCATTTATATATACACTGTTCTCGTCGAAACTACCGCCGCGCACATTATACTGCGACGACAACTCACTATGCGACGACACTCCGGCCTGCTGCTGGATAAGTTCCTCCACGGCATTGCCCGTGGCAGAGGGGGAATTCTGCGCGTTCTTCACATCAAGCTGCTCCGTTGTGCCAGTCTGGCGCTTCTGCCCTACTACTGTCACCTCGCCTATCTGATTGTCATCAAACAACTGGACAATAAGCGTCTGCTTGCCGCGAGGCCTTCTCAGCACTCGCGTCTTGGTCTTGTATCCCACCATGGAGAAACGAACCACTACACTATCTGCCGAATGTAACTGAATAGAATATTCACCCTTCAAGTTGGTCATCGCCACCCTACCCTGCTTCGCAACTGCCACCGTAGCAAGTTCCACGGGGTTGTTGTTACTGTCCGTAACACGTCCCTGGAGCGTAAAAGTCTGAGCCATCATCGTAATACTGAAGAGGCTCAACAATATTGTCAAGATAACATTTTTCTTTTTCATCTTAGAGTATAACGCAATACCGCCCATATTATTGCATTTTTTAAGAACAAATCATAATCTGATAAATCTGGTGTCACAACATCAAGGAAAACAAAGCCGCCGCAAAAATGACATTCAAGGCCTTAAACAGACAATTTCCATGAATAAATCCACTATTTTAAGACAGAAACAAGAAAAATCACAAAAAATCATCAAATAATTCCCAAAACATTTGGTCGTATAAAATAAAATCCATACCTTTGCACTCGCAATTAAGCAATGGCTCATTAGCTCAACTGAATAGAGCATCTGACTACGGATCAGAAGGTTGCAGGTTTGAATCCTGCATGAGTCACAAAAGCAGACAAAAGATATTTACGAAAGTAGATATCTTTTTTTATTTATATAATACCTATTATAAAACATTTCGGCACATTTTTTGTCTATTCTTTATTGATTAACTTTAAAGAATGGAGGTGACATTATGGCATTTATTGATTATTACAAGATATTAGGTGTTGATAAAAATATTCCGCAGAAGGATGTAAAGAAAGCCTATTTGAAGAGAGCAAAACAATTCCATCCCGACCTACACCCAGATGACCCGAAAGCAAAGGCAAAATTCCAGGCTCTTAACGAAGCTTATGAGGTATTGAATGATCCTGAGAAAAGGAAAAAATACGATCAATATGGCGAGCACTGGAAAGACGCTGACGCCTTTAGTGGGACTGGAAGTAATTCCAGAGGAGGAGAATATTATTATAACTCAGGCTCTTCACCATTTGAAGGATTTGATTTCTCTGGCTTCAGCCGGGGCGGTGGTGGCTTTTCTGATTTCTTCAAGGATTTGTTCGGCAATGGTTCCGGCATGCATTCCAATGGTAGGAACGGTATGAGGCAAAACAATGGCGAAATGAATGCAAATGTTAATATTGACCTATACACAGCTTTGCTCGGTGGGGAAATATTATTACAGCTCGGCAATGGAAATAAAATCAAACTCAAAGTTAAACCTGAAACACAGAACGGCACTAAAGTCCGTTTGCGTGGAAAGGGCTATGACCGCGGCGACGGAACATTCGGCGATATGATTATAACATATAATGTCAAATTGCCTACACATCTGTCAGACAGACAAAAGGAACTGCTCAGTCAAATGCGGAATGCATAATACACAATAAATATTATAGAACGCCAATCAGACATAATTCTCTGACAATAAAGAAAATGGCTTGAAAAACATTTACATTGGCTATAAAAATCCCCTTCTCCACCTCACTTCCGAGATGAAGAAGGGGATTTTTAATGAAGCTAGAAGAACTAGAAGTTCTAGAAGTAATAGAAGAACTAGAAGTAATAGAAGAACTAGAAGTAATAGAAGAACTAGAAGTACTAGAAATTCTAGAAATTCCAGATAAAACTAGAAACACTAGAAATTCTAGAAAAATAATGCCAGCCAAAAAAAACAACAAAAAAAGTCCTCCGGAGGATTTCTCTTCCGGAGGACTTCATCTCTCGTTTCTTCTTCGAGACTGAAAAAAGGCGGTTACCTACTCTCCCGCA
>USSF01000032.1 GCA_900557405.1 uncultured Prevotella sp. | reverse complement strand
GGCGGATGAGCATGCGCAGCTTGTTGTAGTCCACGCGGATGTTGTCCTCCACCATCGTGCGGGGCATCCTGCCGCCGTTCTCTATATAGTTGTCTATGAAATAGAGCACCATGTTTGAATTATACATGGTGGTCTCTCCGTACGTTTCTTCGGCGAAGCAGTAGTTGTCATACCATGGCTTCATTATCTCTATAAGTTCGTCAACGGTATAGTTGTGCAGTCCGCAGAAATCCGTATAATATGTCAGCATGTCGCGTACCTCCTGCTCCGTGAAGCCCGTCATCTCATTGAAACGGGGCGACAGCGTATAGTTGGTGCCGATGTTGAAGCCGCTCGTCAGGTCGTCCATAGTTACAGGACTTACTCCCGTGACGAACACGCGCTCAATGGAAGAGTCTGTTCCGGCCTTTATCGTGTCGAAGAAATTGCGGAGGTAGCCGGTGCCGTGGGTTTCCGAACGGTAATCGGCGAGACAGCCCGGCTCGGCGAGAATCTTGTTGGTGAAATGGTCGTACTCATCAATGAAGAGATATATCTTCTGACCGGCTTTCTTACATTCCGTACAGAGGAAGTCAAGCTGGTCCACGGCTCCGTCTTTCCGGTTCATCTCTTCCTTTATCCCGTCCGGAAGATATTGTGCATAGACATCACAGAAATAATTAAACGCATTGTTGCAATGCGCATCCAGTCCCTTGCGGTAGTTATTGAGCTCGGCATTAACCACGGCGAAGTTAAGATATATCACGAGATACTTGTTGTGCTCCGGCGTAGGGTGGTCTCCGATATACAGCCCCTTGTACAGCATATCAAACTTGTCGGCGTCGTTCACGTCGTAGTAATGCTGGAGCATAGACATGGTGAGACTCTTGCCGAAGCGGCGCGGGCGGATGAAGAAGAAGAACATGTTGGAATCTTCTATCTTTTCGATAAATCTTGTCTTGTCGACATAATAACAGTCTCTCTCCCTCACATTAACGAAATTCATCATGCCGTAGGGGATTCTCTTCGGGTTTCTACGTGTATTCTCTGCCATAGTTTTTCTTCTCCTTTTGCCTGTCGGATATTATGATACGGCAAAGTTAAAGTTTTTTTCTGACACTGCAAAGGGTGTCGGTAATAATCAGTTCATTGGTGACGATATATGGGTTCTGTCTTTTTTATTTTCTGAATAACCGGTTGCTTTCAAACCTGAACATAGTGTCTTCTTTTTCTTTCAGATAGTTATATTTATTGACTGAGTGTTGACTTTTTTACAAGTATGCCATCAATTTATTCATTAATTCAGATGTTTTTCTTCTGAAATAATTGTCAATACGAAAGTGATTTATTAATTTTGCAGCCAACTTGACATAACACAAACGTTTTTACAAACTTAAAAACAGCCAAATATGGTAAAAGGATTGTATTCTTCCGGCAACGAGCATGACGCATGTGGAGTGGGGATGGTTGTCAATATCCATGGCAACAAGAGCCACGAACTTGTGGACAATGCACTGAAGGTGCTGGAAAACATGCGCCACAGAGGTGCAGAGGGAGCCGACAACAAGACCGGCGACGGAGCGGGCATAATGCTCCAGATTCCACATGAATTCATTTTGCTGCAGGGAATACCGGTGCCCGAAAAGGGCAAATACGGTACGGGACTCGTATTCCTGCCCAAAGACGAAAAGCGGCAGCAGGATATACTGAGCATCATGATAGAGGAAATAGAGCGCGAAGGACTGTCGCTCATGCACATGCGCAATGTGCCCACCAACCCCGCATGCCTGGGCGAGACGGCACTGGCGAGCGAACCCGACATCAAGCAGGTGTTCGTCACGGGAGTCACCGACGACAAGGTGCCCGTCTTCGAGCGCACGCTATATATAATAAGGAAGAAAATCGAAAGAAGAGTGACGGACAAGGACTTCTATATCTGTTCGCTCTCAAACAAGAACATCGTATACAAGGGCATGCTTTCGAGCATGCAGGTGAGGCAGTATTTCCCTGACCTCACCAACAACTACTTCACCAGCGGACTGGCCCTCGTCCACTCCCGCTTCTCTACCAATACCTTCCCTACATGGAGTCTCGCCCAGCCGTTCCGCCTGCTGGCGCACAACGGCGAGATAAACACCATACGCGGCAACCGCGCCTGGATGAAGGCAAGGGAGAGCGTGCTGGGCAGCGAGACGCTGGGCGACACGAAGGACCTGAGCCCCATAGTGCAGCCCGGGATGAGCGATTCGGCGAGTCTCGACAACGTGCTCGAATTCTTCGTCATGAGCGGTCTGTCGCTGCCCCACGCCATGAGCATCATGGTGCCGGAGAGCTTCAACGACAAGAACCCCATATCCGAAGACCTCAAGGCATTCTATGAATACCACTCCATACTGATGGAGCCATGGGACGGCCCTGCCGCACTGCTCTTCAGCGACGGACGCTACGCCGGAGGAATGCTCGACCGCAACGGACTGCGCCCCGCCCGATACACCATAACGAAGAACGACACGATGGTGGTGGCATCCGAGGTGGGGGTGATGGATTTCGACCCTTCGGAGATTGCCGAGAAGGGACGTCTGCAGCCCGGAAAGATTCTGCTCATCGACACGCAGGAGGGAAAGATATATTATGACGGGGAGATAAAGGAAAAGCTTGCCGACGAGCATCCTTACCGCAAATGGCTCTCCACCAACTGCATACAGCTGGAGAAGCTGAAGAGCGGAAGGAAAGTGGACAACAGCATGGACCGGCTCATAGAGCATGAGGTGCTCTTCGGCTACGGCAAGGAGGACATCGACGACACCATCGTGCCGATGTGTGTGAACGCCCAGGAGCCCACGGCGGCAATGGGAAACGACACGCCGCTCGCCGTATTGAGCGACCGTCCGCAGATATTCCTCAACTATTTCCGCCAGCAGTTCGCACAGGTCACCAACCCCGCCATCGACTCCATCCGCGAGAACCTCGTGATGTCGCTCACGGAATATATCGGACGCGTAGGTTCGGGCATCCTTTCGCCCGATGAATCGAACTGCAAGATGGTGCGTCTGCCACACCCTATACTGACAAACACACAGCTCGACATCCTCTGCAACATACGCTACAAGGGATTCAACACCGTGAAGCTGCCCATCCTCTTTGAATGCAGCAAGGGCGAAGACGGGCTCCGCGAGGCGATAGACCGCCTCTGCAAGGATGCCGAGAGGAGCGTGGACGAGGGATACAACTATATAATACTGACCGACCGCGACGTGGATGAGACCCATGCCGCAATACCGTCGCTGCTCGCCGTAAGCGCCGTGCATCACTATCTCATCTCCGTGGGCAAGCGTGTGCAGACGGCGCTGATCGTGGAGAGCGGGGAAATACGCGAGACGATGCACGCCGCCCTTCTGCTCGGCTACGGAGCGTCGGCCCTGTGCCCGTACATGACGTTCGCCATCCTCGACGACCTCGTGAAGCGCGGCAAGATTCAGGAGAACTACGCCACGGCGGAGGCAAACTACATAAAGGCCGTGAAGAAAGCACTGCTCAAGATAATGGCGAAGATGGGAATCTCCACTATCCGCTCATACCGGGGAGCCAAGATATTCGAGAGCATCGGACTCTCCGAGAGTCTGCTCAAGACATACTTCGGCACGGAAATATCCACCATCGGCGGCATCGGACTGGAGACAATCGCACGGGATGCCATCCGACTGCACGACAAGGCTTTCGGCATGACGCGCAAACCCGATTTCCTGCCTAACCTCGGACAGTTCCACTACCGCAAGGACGGCATCAAGCACGCATGGAACCCCGAGACTATAGCCACGCTGCAGCTCGCCACACGCACCGGCAGCTACCCGAAATACAAGGAATACACAAGGCTTGTCGACGAGAAGGAGAGTCCGATATTCATCCGCGACTTCTTCGACTTCAAGCGCAAGCCCATCGACATAGACAAGGTGGAGCCGGTGGAGAGCATCGTGAAGCATTTTGTCACCGGAGCCATGAGCTTCGGGGCATTGTCCATCGAAGCCCACGAGGCGATAGCCCTGGCAATGAACAAGCTCGGCGCACGCTCGAATACGGGCGAGGGCGGCGAGGACAGCGACCGCTTCCACTCCGCAGTGGACGGCATCTCCCTCTCAAGCAAGACCAAGCAGATAGCCTCGGGCCGATTCGGTGTGACCACGGAATATCTGGTCAATGCCGAGGAGCTGCAGATCAAGGTGGCACAGGGCGCCAAGCCCGGCGAGGGCGGACAGCTGCCCGGCTTCAAGGTGAACGAAATCATAGCCAAGACGCGCCATTCCATCCCGGGCATCTCCCTGATATCGCCGCCGCCACACCACGATATCTACTCCATTGAAGACCTGGCGCAGCTCATCTTCGACCTGAAGAACGTGAACCCCAGGGCGGCAATCAGCGTGAAGCTCGTGGCCGAAAGCGGAGTGGGAACCATTGCCGCCGGAGTGGCAAAGGCAAAGGCAGACCTCATCGTAATCTCCGGAGCCGAGGGAGGAACGGGAGCTTCGCCGGCATCGAGCATGAGATTCGCCGGAATTTCCCCAGAGATAGGATTGAGCGAGACGCAGCAGACGCTGATGAAGAACGGACTGCGCGGACAGGTGCGCCTGCAGGTGGACGGACAGCTCAAGACGGGGCGCGACGTTATCATCATGGCGCTGCTCGGAGCCGAGGAGTTCGGATTCGGCACGCTCGCACTGATTGTCCTGGGATGCGTGATGATGAGGAAATGCAACCTCAATACCTGTCCGCTCGGCGTGACATCGCAGAATCCGGAACTCAGGAAGCATTTCATCGGCAAATATGAATACCTCGTGAACTACTTTACGTTCCTCGCCCAGGAAGTGCGCGAATACCTCGCCGAGATGGGATATACCAAGCTCGAAGACATCGTGGGACACACGGAACTCCTGCAGCCCAAGCCCATCGCAAAGGGCAGCAAGGCTTCAACGCTCGACTTCAGCCGTCTGCTCCACAAGGAGGACGGTCCATGCTCGCTCTACCATACCACCGACCAGATACACGACCTGTCGAATATTCTCGACCAGCAGATCATCCGTTCGTCGCAGAAGGCCATCGCCTTGCAGGAGGAGGTGAACCTGGACTATGCGATAAAGAACACCGACCGTGCTACGGGAGTGATGCTCAGCGGACTCGTGGCGCAGAAATACGGAGCGCAGGGACTGCCCGATTCCACTATCAACGTGAAGTTCAAAGGCAGTGCCGGACAGAGCTTCGGAGCTTTCCTCGCCGGCGGAATCAGTTTCAAGCTGGAGGGTGAGACCAACGACTACTTCGGCAAGGGGCTCAGCGGAGGGCGCATCGCGATACTGCCACCCGTGCGCAGCAACTTCAACGCAGAGGACAATATCATCGCCGGAAACACAGGACTCTACGGAGCCACAAGCGGCGAACTGTATATCAACGGTAAGGTGGGCGAGCGCTTCGCCGTGAGAAACTCCGGTGCCATAGCCGTGGTGGAAGGTGCCGGCGACCACTGTTGTGAGTATATGACAGGCGGACGCGTGGTGGTGCTCGGCGAGACGGGGCGCAACTTCGCTGCCGGAATGAGCGGTGGAGTGGCATACGTGTGGGACAAGAAGCACGACTTCGACTACTTCTGCAATATGGACATGGTGGAGATAAACCTCGTGGAAGACAGCAGCTACCGTAAGGAGCTGCACGAGCTAATCCGCCAGCATTACCTCTATACGGGGTCCAAGCTGGCGCGCACGATGCTCGATGACTGGAACCGCTACGTGGAAGACTTCATCCAGGTTGTGCCTATCGAATACAAGAGGGTGCTCCAGGAGGAGCAGGTAAGGAAGCTGCAGCAGAAAATAGCTGATATGCAGAGAGATTATTAATAGCCCCCGGTCCCTCCCCCGTAGGGAGGGGAGTAATGTGACTTTTCACTTACTGCGTGGATGGGGTGCTTTAATAAACAAACAAAATGCTTCACTCCACTCCCCTCCCTACGGGGGAGGGGCAGGTGGAGGGGCTTAAATTACATACAATAATGGGAAATCCAAAAGCATTTTTGACAATACACCGCCAGGAGGCGGGATACAGACCGGTGCATGACCGTATTCATGACTTCGGAGAGGTGGAGCAGACCCTCAATGAGAAAGACAGACGCATGCAGGCGTCGAGATGTATGGACTGCGGAGTGCCGTTCTGCCATTGGGCATGTCCGTTGGGAAACAAGGCACCGGAATGGAACGACGCTCTATATCGCGGCGACTGGGAACTTGCCTACAGACTGCTCAACGACACGAACGACTTCCCCGAATTCACAGGGCGCATCTGTCCGGCACTCTGCGAGAAAGCCTGTGTGCTGAATCTCACGGATCATGAACCGACGACAAACCGCGAGAATGAGGCGGCTATAACCGAGCATGCCTATCAGGAGAAATATGTAAGGGTGAACATCCCGGAGCGCAACGGAAGGAAAGTGGCTGTCGTCGGCAGCGGACCGTCCGGACTGGTGGCTGCAACGCGACTCAACCAGATGGGGTACAGCGTCACCGTGTATGACAAGAACGAGAACCCAGGCGGACTGCTCCGTTACGGCATACCGAACTTCAAGCTCAACAAGGCAATCATCGACCGCCGCATCGACATTCTCAAGCAGGAGGGTATCGTGTTCCGCTTCGGCGAAAGCATCAATCCCGCAAAGCTGCCTGATGGATTCGATGCCTATGTGATTGCCACGGGAACGCCTACAGCGCGTGACCTGAACATCCCGGGGCGCGACCTGAAGGGCGTACATTTCGCCCTCGAGATGCTCTCGCAGCAGAACCGCATCCTCGACGGGGCGGAATATCCCAAGGACCAGCTGGTGACGGCGAAGGGAAAGAACGTGCTCGTGATTGGTGGCGGCGACACCGGCAGCGACTGCATCGGAACTGCCCACCGTCAGGGATGCAAGAGTGTCACGCAGATTGAAATCATGCCGAAGCCCGTGGAGGGGCCCGACGACCCGAAGAACCCGTGGCCGAACTGGCCGCGCACACTGAAGACCACATCCAGCCATGAGGAGGGCTGTGAGCGTCGATGGAACATCAATTCGCTGCGCTTCATCGGCAAGGACGGCAGGCTCACGGGGGTTGAAGTGCAGGAGATATCCTGGAAGCCGAATCCCGACGGTGGCCGCCCCATTATGGAATCAGCCGGCAAACCGGAGATTATAAAGGCGGAACTCGTCTTGCTCGCCATGGGATTCCTGAAACCAGAGCAACCTGAATTCCCCGATAACGTCTTCATCGCCGGCGATGCCGCAAACGGAGCCTCGCTCGTTGTGAGGGCGATGGCAAGCGGTAAGGCCACCGCTCTGAAGGTGGATGAATACCTGAAGGGGAAGTGCTGAGATGTTTCTTCTGGTCTTTATTCTGATAGATGAATTGATAATACGAAAAAGCGGGTATGCCTTTTGATTCGGCATACCCGCTTTGTCTAATGCTTTGATTATTCTATTAGTATGTTGCGAGAACCTGCTTTGCAGTAGCGTTCTCCGGGTCAATCTGGATGAGCTTTTCGAAGTATGGCTTGGCTGCTGCAGCCTCGTTCTTGATCTTATAGAGGTAGATACCCATGTAGGTGTAAGCCTCTGTGATGCGTGCCTTGTCTGCATCGTTCTGTACACCCTTCTCCTCGATTATCTTGATAAGTTTCTCGTAGTACGGACGGGCGAGACCCTTGGCCTGTGTCGGGTCGGCGATGCCGAGGGTGCGGGCTGCCATGAAGTTGCAGAAGTCTGCGTTGCTTGGATACTTCTCTGCCATCTGGTTGTAGACAGCTACAGCCTTGTTCACTGCCTCTGTCTTGGCTGCGCCTGTAAGGTTTGCAGCCTGGTTGCGGTAGATGTTAGCAAGACCGTTGTAGTCGTTGATGCCAACCTTCGGGTTCATCTTCAGATATTCCTCATAAAGCTCCAGTGACTTTGCGAAGTCGCCCTTTGACTTGTATGCGTCAGAGAGGTCCTTTATAACGTTTGCCTTCAGGTCTGGGTCTGTAGCGCTCTCCAGCTGCTTGTTGTAGTAGTTGATGGCTGAGTCGTAGTCCTTCAGAGCGTTGAATGTGATGCCTGCGAACTTGTAGTCGTTTGCGGTGAGCTCCACGGAGTCGCTCTTGTTGAAGAGGGCGTCTACATATCCCTTTGCCTCCTCAAACTGCTTCAGCTCTACTGAGTTGTAGAGGGCGAGACGGTTGTAGCCGGCGTTGCGTGGCTTCTTTGACAGACCGTAGAGGGCGAGGTTCTTTGACACATCGTTCTTCTGGTTTGCGAAGGCTGCCAGTGCATACTCTGTGAGGTAGCTCGGGTCGTGGGCGTAGAGCTTGGCTGGTGTCACCTTGCCGTAGTACTCAAGCACTTTCTCCATGTAGGCGCTGTTCTTCTTTGCTGCCTCATAGTATATGTGGGCTGCCTCGGCGTCAACAGGGTAGTTGGGGTCGATGCTGCGCACCTTCTCGAGCTGCTCCACTGCCATGTTTGGTGATACACCGCGCATCACGCGGGCATACTTTACGTAGGCGTTGATGTTGTTTGGCTCGATGTAGTAGGCGTTCTGATACATTGCTGCTGCTGCGCCAGGGTTGTCCAGGAAGTACTCCAGGTCTCCCATCACCATGAAACCGTCGCCTACTTTGTCGCTCTTCGCCTTGTTTGTCAAGGTGATTGACATGTTGGCATACTTGCGGGTATTGGTGGTATCCTTTACGTCGAGGTATGCACGTCCGATTGCGGCAAGGGCCTTAGGGTTCTTCTTGCAGCTTTTCAGAGCTTCCTTAACTATAGCAGCTACGGCTGCCTTGTCGTTGTTTGTCTTGATGGCCTTAACAGCGTCTGCTGCTGTTGCCTGAGCCATTGCCGAGCCGCTGAATACTGTCATCAGCGCTCCGATTAATAAATATTTTATAGTCTTCATAATTCAAATTTGTTTTAAGTTGGACAATCAGTTTCTTCTTACTCTTTCTTTATTTATTTTCCGTTTTCTTTATGCCTTTTCCGTTTTGATTGATGTATATGATAAATTGATTGCAAAGATACTTTCTTTTATTTTATCTAACATCTTTTTGTTAAAGAAATTGTATGCGTTTTGCAATAATTGCGCAACTTTTAATCATCATTAACCTGAACACGGCGCCATTCGAGGTCTCCACGGTAGGGCAGGAGGGCGGATTTCAGTATTATCTTCTGTCCCTGAGGCGACTGCATGAAATTTGCCACGCCTACGGGCAGTCCGTGGTACGGGTCGGCGAGTAGGGCATACACGGTTCTTGCAAAAGGGTATCTGCCGTCGAGAAGATATAGCTGGTATGGTTTCCAACTGTTCATCTCCGTTGCCTTCTCCATCTGGCATATAGACATCACGGTGATATTCTTCTTGAATGTTATGTTTGTCGTGTCGCGCTTGTCGTTGAGCCAGTTGCTGCCTATGATGCCGATGGCATTAGGAGTCTTCTCCACGTATTTGATAACCTCGGCACTTGTCTTCACTGCTGAGATGTTGGGGCTGTTTATCGGTTTGCCGCCGAGAATGGAGTCTACTGCCCAGCGCACTGCCGCCGACTGTTTGTTGTCGAACACCACGTCGATGGTGCCGAGCTTGGAACCCTTGTTCACTTCGTTCCATTTCGTGGCTTCTCCCGAGAGGATACGCTTGATGTCCTTCACTGTGATGCAGGAATCCACGTTGTTGCGGTTTATGATAAACGCCAGTCCGTCGTAGCCGATTGGGAACCAACGCGGCTGTATCTTGTTTGTCTTGAAATATTCAAGCTGTTTGGGGGAGAAGTTCCTTGCCGTGATGATGAGGTGTACCTTCTGCTTCATCAGCGCATTGAAGGCATCTATCTCGTTGGTGTATTCCGCCTTGACGTGTGCGTCGGGGTACATGGCATGGAATACGGCAAGTTCCTCCTTCACGATGGGGCTGAAGCTCTCGTCGCACATTAGTGTCATATTACCTGATGCATAGGTGTCCGTTCTGGCATTCTTGGACTTCTGTCCTCCACATGTGCAGAAAACCAATAATGACAACGTCATAACAATATATGTGAATGATAATCGCTTCATAGTCGTTTTTACTCCTTTGGTTTATTCCTTTAATGAATGTTTTGATATAATATGTAAAAAAGAAAGGTAGAGACATACCTCCCAAAAGAGACATTACCTCTACCTTTCATTATAGATTAAATGATATTACTGGAGACGGAATGTTACAGGTACGGTGTACTTAACACGTACTGCAGAACCATTCTGCTTACCAGGAATCCACTTAGGCATAGCTGAAACCACGCGGGTAGCCTCCTTGTCGAGTGATGGGTCAACACCACGTACGACGTGTACACCGGAAACGGAACCGTCACGCTCTACGACGAACTGAACGACTACTCGTCCCTCGATGCCATTCTCGGCTGCCATCACAGGATACTTGATGTTGCTTCCCAACCAGTGGTTGAGAGCGCCCATACCACCAGGATACTGAGGCTGCTGCTCAACAACGTCAAATACCTTATCCTGCTCAGCTTCCTGCTTCGGAGGCTCAGGAGTTGCGATTTCCTCAACAGCCTTCAGCACGGTACCACCGGCCTCATCGTTACCTTTCACGTCGAAAGCACCGATGGCTGTCTTTGTTTCCTTCAACTCATCCTGAGTTTTCATCTCCTCTTCAGGTTTTACCTCAGAGTCCTTCTTAATAACAGGCGGTGTGAAGGCGATAGAAGACTTAACCTTCTCAACCTTCTGAACCTGCTCCACTTTCGGAGCCTCGGTCTTCTTCTCTACCTTGGCCTGCTTCTTGGTCTCGATGAGAGAAGCCTCCATCTCAGCCTCGAACTTGGTCTTCTGAGCTGCCTGATATGAGTTATAAGCTGCAAGTCCTAAATATGCAACAGCTGCAACGGCTGCAACGAACACCATAGACCAGATGTTACGTTTGCCAGTACCTCTACGCAGTTGGTAAGCACCATAGACCTTATTACGACCCTGGAAGACTATGTCAGCCCATTCATTTGATATAAGATCAATCTTTGCCATTTTTCTTTTTTACTTTAATGTTTAGAAAAATCATCAATCCGATTACTTGATGTGGGCAGCGTTCAGAAGACGCATGTCATCATCGTTCACCTTATCGATAACGTACTTACCTATTGCACAAATCTGCATTTCGTCGAGAGCATCAACCAAGTTCTTGTATGACGCAGTGTCCAAAGCCTTGATGATGATTGTCAGTGCAGGAACCTTACCTGTCTCCAACTCACCCTTCTTGATCTTGTCAAGACGCTGGTTGTATGTAGAGTCTGCCATGCTCTTGTCCTTCGCACGCTCTGCATCGAGAAGTCTCTTTGCAGCCATGATGTTCTTTACAGGAGTATAGCCTTCCTCTGTCTTGTGGTTGATCAGCACGTTACGGATACCGTCAGCACCCCATGTTGTCTTCTTCAGACATGCAGGGTTGTCGTACTGTGGAATACCGTCTACGTGGTAAATCTGATCGTTTCCTGCCAGATAAAGAGTCAGTGTCTGGGATGCCTTTGTTGCCGAGCGATCCTGTTCGTTCACGTTCTTATCGTTACTTGGCATGGTCAACTGCATTGACTGAGGCTTGCTCAGAGAAGTACAGAGCATGAAGAAGGTGATAAGAAGCATCATCATATCCACCATAGGGGTGAAGTCGACACGGGTCTGGACTTTTTTCTGTCTTGAACCTTTTTTCTTTGCCATATTATTCAGCCTCCTCCTTCTTTAATGTAGTGATAAGATAGTAACGGTTCTCACTCATATCCTGAAGCTCAGACATCAACTTCTTTACAACTCCGTACTTTGTTGCTGCGTCGGCCTTGATGGCAATCTTCATGTCGCTGCCGAATGAAGCGTTGCGTGCGGCGTCTACCCAGCACTGGAATTCGCTCATGCCTCCGTTGATGGAGTCCAAAGGAATACCCATGTTCTTCTGTTCGTTGTTGATGTCAGATGCTTCATGTTTGAGAACATCAGACATTTTGTTCATAGGAACACCGAATGATGCAAGTCCAATGAAGTTCTTCTCCTGAAGAGGAGAGAGAGACAATCCGCTGAACTTCTCCTTGAATCCGGTGAGCATCTCCTGCATGTATCCTGGTTTGTCAAGACCGATAAATACCTTACCGGTGTTGTCAACGATAATCTGCAGAACTTGTGTTTCTGGAACCTTGATCTCTGACACTGAGCCCGGCGCGTTTACCTTCACTGCCTCATTCTTCACGAACGTTGACGTCAACATGAAGAAGGTAAGCAGAAGGACCATCACGTCAGACATAGGGGTCATGTCTATCCAGATGTCGGCTTTCTTAATCTTTAACTTACCCATAGTGATAAAAGTTTAAAAGGGTTAGTAAAAAAGATTAAGCCTCTTCTGTATGGTTAGCTTCGTATGTCTTTGCGATAGTGTAACCAACCTCGTCAAGAGCGTAAGTAAGCTTATCGATCTTGTTTGAGTAGTAGTTATAAGCAACAACGGCGCACCATGAAGTCAAAATACCAGAAGCAGTGTTGACGAGGGCCTCGGAAATACCGGTAGAAAGCTCGAGAGAGTCACCACCACCACCTGCTGCCAGAGCGGCGAATGACTTGATCATTCCGACAACGGTACCGAACAGAGCGGTAAGAGTACCGAGAGTTACGAGAGTAGCCAGGATAGGCATGTTCATCTGCAGAGTAGGCATCTCGAGCTGAACAGCCTCCTCGTGAGCCTGCTGGATCTTAGAAACCTTCTGCTCTTTCTTCAAGCCTGATGTTGCCTCCATCTCAGCGTAAGCCTTCAAAGAAGCGGTAACAACGTTACCTACAACACCCTGCTGCTTGTCGCAAAGCTGCTGAGCCTTAGCCATGTCACCTGCTGTAACGGCTGCCTTAACGTTAGCAACGAACTTAACGAGGCTTGCCTTACCGTTTGCAGTGCGCAGAGCGAGACCACGCTCTACTGAAAGTGCGATCACAGTGAAGAGAAGTGTGATAATTACAGGAACGACGATACCTCCCTTGTAGATAGTACCGAGCAGGTTACCTGGAAGAGGAGCGTTTGCGTTGTCGCCACCCTGGAAGTTTGCAGGGTTACCGAGTACGAACTGATAGAAGCATACACCTGCGATGAAGCAGAGTACGATGATCCAAATCGCTGCGCGAACACCCTGGAAGCCCTGCTTTTTAGCTGGGGCTGCTTTCTGTGAATTTGCCATAATTTTTTTTGATTTTAAATTAAGTTATTAATAAATTTAAGTTATGTATTTTTCGATTAGTGCCAATACTTCTTTTGAACTTTCAGCCATCGAAGATATAGACATAGGTTCAGCCAGCTGCAAAGATAATAATTTAATAATAATCTTGCATACTTGTTAAATGATTTTAACTACCAACATGGCTTTTTTTCTATAAAAAGACCAGTTGCTTCGCCTTTATAGTCTTTTATTGACAGATATTTCGTTTGTTTTGTCTTTTACTTGAGCAATGCGAGGGTTTCCTTGATTCTCTTCATTGCCTCACGTATGTTGTCATCGCTCGTGGCGTAACTCATGCGGAAGCAGTCCGGGTCGCCGAAGGCATCGCCTCCCACTGTTGCCACGTGTCCTGTTTCGAGCAGGAACATTGCGAGGTCGGTGGAGTTGTTGATGGTCTTCCCCTCATAGCTCTTGCCATAGAAGCAGCTGCATTTCGGGAACAGATAGAACGCACCTTCCGGCTTGTTCACCTCGAGTCCTGGGATCTGACTTGCCAGTTCCACGATAAGGTCGCGGCGACGCTCGAAAGCCTTGCGCATTGTCTCCACACACTCCTGTGAGGTGGTGTATGCTGCCTCTGCGGCTTTCTGGCTTACGGAGCATGGTCCACTGGTGTACTGTCCCTGCAACTTGTTGCAAGCTTTCACTATCCATTCCGGAGCTGCGATGAATCCTATTCTCCATCCTGTCATGGCGTATGCCTTTGACACTCCGTTGACAATTATCGTGCGTTCTCTCATTCCATCCACGTGTGCTATGCTGCTGTGCTTGCCCACGTAGTTGATGTGTTCGTATATCTCGTCTGCGAGAACATACAGACCGTCATGCCTTTTCACCACTTCTGCGAGTGCTTCAAGTTCCTTGGCCGAGTAGACGCTTCCCGTAGGGTTGCTTGGCGAGCAGAGGATTATCATCCTTGTCTTGGGCGTGATTGCCGCTTCGAGCTGCTCCGGTGTCATCTTGAAGTTCTGTTCGAAGCCTGCTTCCACGATTACCGGCACTCCTCCTGCGAGCTTCACCATCTGCGGGTAGCTCACCCAGTATGGTGCCGGAATGATAACTTCCTCTCCGTCGTTCACGAGTGCCATCACTGTGTTGCAGACGCTCTGCTTTGCTCCGTTTGACACGAGGATTTCGTTTGTGGAGTATTGCAGCCCGTTCTCGTTCTTGAGTTTGTCTGCTATGGCTTTTCTCAATTCTACGTAGCCTGGCACAGGTGAGTATTTTGAGAAGTTCTCGTCTATTGCCCTTTTTGCAGCCTCCTTGATGTGTTCTGGTGTGTTGAAATCGGGTTCGCCTACGCTAAGGTTTATCACGTCGATGCCTTGGGCTTTCATTTCACCGCTTTTCTGCGACATTGCGAGTGTCGCAGAGGGTGCTAGTCTGTTAAGACGGTCTGATACTTTTGTCATTGTTTTTAGTTACTGATAGTTTTAGTTGCAAAAGTATAGCTTTTTCTTCTCTTTAACGAATAAAACACAATATTTATTGCATAATAAGTATTAAAGAGTTGCAACATATCCTACAGATGGAGGTCATGCCCCATGCGGAGCTTCTTTGTCTGCAGGTATTTCAGGTCGTATTTGTTCGGCTCTATCTCGATTGGCACGTTCTCCACGATTTCCAGTCCGTAGGCCTCCAGACCGACGCGCTTGGTGGGGTTGTTGGTGAGCAGTCGCATCTTGCTCACTCCCAGCTCGCGCAGTATCTGTGCTCCGCATCCGTAGTCTCTCTCGTCCGGCTTGAATCCGAGGTGTATGTTTGCTTCCACGGTGTCCATGCCTTTCTCCTGCAGCTTGTATGCGGCGATCTTGTTCATCAGTCCGATGCCTCTGCCTTCCTGCTGCATGTATACGATTACTCCCTTTCCTTCCTTCTCGATCATCTCCATTGACTTGTGGAGCTGTTCTCCGCAGTCGCAGCGCATGCTGCCCAGGATGTCGCCCGTGGAGCATGATGAGTGCACTCTTACGAGTACCGGCTCGTTGTGTTCCCATTCTCCTTTGATGAGCGCCATGTGTTCCAGTCCGTTGCTTGTCTGGCGGAACGGTATGAGCTTGAAGTGGCCGTATATGGTAGGCATGTCAACTTCCACGCCTTTCTCCACGAGCACTTCGTGCTTCAGCCTGTATGCTATCATGTCCTTGATGGATATGGTCTTGAGGTCGTATTTCTTTCCGAATTCGAGCAGCTGCGGCAGTCGGGCCATCGTTCCGTCCTCGTTCATCACCTCCATGAGTGCTCCGGCCGGGTAGAATCCTGCCATGTTGCAGAGGTCGATGGTCGCTTCGGTGTGTCCGCTTCTTCTCAATACTCCGTTGTCCTGTGCGTAGAGCGGGTTCACGTGTCCTGGTCTGCCGAATGTCGACGGCTTTGAATTCGGGTCGGCGAGTGCCTTGATTGTCTCGGCGCGGTCGTGTGCCGATACTCCCGTCGTGCAGCCTTCGAGCTTGTCCACGGTTACGGTGAACGGTGTGCCGAGCATCGACGTGTTGTCTGTCACCTGGTGTGGCAGGTCGAGCTCCTGGCAGCGTGATATCGTGATAGGTGCGCAGAGCACTCCTCTTGCGTGTTTGAGCATGAAGTTCACCTTCTCGGCGTCGATCTTCTCGGCGGCAATGATGAGGTCGCCCTCGTTTTCGCGGTCTTCGTCGTCGACCACGATTACGAATTTGCCTTGCTTGAAGTCCTCAATGGCTTCCTCTACTGTATTTAGCTTTAAATTCTCCATAATTGTGTTTCACATTATATATATATAATAAAAGTATTGCTTTTTCCTGTCGTATAGGTCCTCCCTTTGTCTGTTCACCAGTCCCCGTCAGTCCTTCAGCTCCTTGAGCCTGTCGGCCATCAGCCTGTTAGTGGCGGCAATCTGCTTCAGGTCACGCTGCAGTCTGAGTCTGAAGCGCCACATCCTGAGATAGAAGAACACTCCTGCCGGCACGATTACTGCCGCAATGATGTTCATCCATTTCCTTTCGAACGGACGCGTATGGGCCTTCACCATGATTATCGGGTATTCGTTGAGGATGTTGATTACCTTCCTGTCGCGCGAGTTTGCCAGGTCGGCTATCGTCCTTTCCATTTCCTCTCCGATTGTCTCCATGTCGTGGTCCGGCTTGAACTTGAAGAACACGTTGATGAAGTTTGGCGGCGACTTCAGCTTGTGTGTGTGGGAGTAGTCCTCCACCTCCTTCGTTATTCGCTCGATGCTTTCGTAGTCGGCTTTGTAGTCGGGGTCCTGGATTATCACGTCCTTCCTCGTCACGCTGCGCTTGGTCCTCATTCCGAGCATCTTCATGAGCAGGTTGCGGTATAGGTCCACGTTGAACACCGCCGAGTCGTTGTTCGCCTTTATCGTGAAGAATACGGCGAGCGGTGCGAGCACTGCCGTTGCGATGCTCTTTCCGAACCATATCGCCCACATTCCTCCTCTTGCCATCCTGTATCCGGTGTTGTCCAGGATGTAGTATATGATGAATACGAGCACCGATATGATTACCGGCACTCCGAGTCCTCCCTTCCTGATGATGGCTCCGAGCGGTGCTCCGATGAAGAAGAAGATGATGCACGAGATGGCGAGCGTAAACTTGTTTATCGCCTCAATCTTGTGCTGACGGATTGTGCTGTCGCCGTCTTTCGTCACCATGGCCTTGAATTCCAGGTTGCCCACGGTGTTCTGCACGCTTTCCATCGCCTTGTTTATGGCGGCGAGCTTGGCGTCGGCCGGCAGACTCTCGTATTTCTTCTTTGTGTCCACCTTACCTGATGCCGCCATAGCACTGATTCTCAGTGAGTCCTGCTTCTTTATCGGCTTGTAGCCGAACTGCATGAACATGGCGTCGCGATAGAATTGTCTTCCTATGCTGTCATATTCGTGGCTTATCGAGTCGATGCTGCTGCTTATCTGCGACAGGCTCTTTGTCTTGGCGTTGCCGGCGATGGAGCTGGCATCGGCCAGGTTGAAGTCGTTGTCGAAATCAAGTATTATCTTCTTCGAGATGAATGTTTCGCGGCGGTAGGGCACGCTGGCGCTGCTTGTCAGGTCCGATGATTTCATGTTCTCAAACCATTCTCCGCTGTGGAGCGTCAACACGAGGTGTTTCTTCTCTGCCGTAGACTGCAACATTCCCGAGTCGGCAAGGATTATCGCCGCATCCTCGTAGCTGTCGGTCATGCGGTAGATCATTATGCCATAGAGCTTTCCGGTGTCCACGTTCTTCTTCTGCACGTACAGGTTGCAGTTCGGTATTCCGTCGTAGAAGATGCCTTCGGGGATTTCCAGTTCGGGGCTTTTCTGCTTCATCGACATAAGGAGCTGTCCGAACTGCATGTTCGCGCTCGGTGCCACGACGTTCTGGAAGTAGAACGACACTCCGGTAATCATGAGCGTTATGGCAATGAGCGACCTGAACGCCTGCATGAGTGATATTCCGGCGGCCTTTATCGCAGTCAGCTCACTGCTCTCGCCCAGGTTTCCGAAGGTGATGAGCGCCGAGAGCAGGATGGCCAGCGGCAGGGCTTGCGGCACGAGTATAAGACTCATGTACCAGAAGAACTGCGCGAGCACTTCCATGGAGAGTCCTTTGCCGATAAGCTGGTCGATGTATCTCCACAGAAACTGCATCATCAGCACGAACTGGCAGATGAAGAAGGTTCCCACGAAGAGCAGTCCGAACTGCTTGGCTATGAAGATATCTAATTTTTTTATTCTGAACATTGTTGTCGCTTCATACGGCGAGTTTACCGTACATTGCTGCAAAGATAATGTAAATTAGAAGAATGGCAAAACAAAGCTGCATAAAACATCTTCATTTTGCCATTAATTATAGATTCTTTATTCAAGTTTCTGATTTAGGAAAAAGCTTATATGTCTTTCGACTTATACCTATAATATATCCTCCTGCTCCTTTCTCAAATAGAATGTCGATTACAGTTTCTTTATTTCCTCTTCCTGTTGGCGCGCTGCTGACGGTATTTCGCCTTCTGCATCGCCGATCCGCTGCCGTGGGCACCGGTGATATAGGCCTTCTTCTTCGCCTTAGTCTTCACCTTGTCGTTGTCTTTGCTCTGGCGCGACGGACGGAACGTCATACCGCCTTCGATGATCTGGTCTATGTCCATAATTTGAGTTTAGAGTTAAGAATATAGAGTTGTCGAAAATTAGTGATGGAACAGTCTCACGCCGGTGAATGCCATCGTGATGCCATACTTGTTGCAGGTGTCGATGACATGGTCGTCGCGTACTGAGCCTCCAGCCTGTGCCACATACTCCACACCGCTCTTGTGGGCGCGCTCGATGTTGTCGCCGAACGGGAAGAATGCGTCGCTGCCCAGGGCCACCTTGGTATTCTTGGCAATCCAAGCCTTCTTCTCCTCCATGGTGAGCACCTCGGGCTTCTCGGTGAAGAACTGCTGCCATGCTCCGTCAGCCAGCACGTCGTCGTGGTCCTCGCTGATGTAGATGTCGATGGTGTTGTCGCGGTCAGCGCGGCGGATTCCAGGCACGAACGGCAGGTTCATCACCTTCGGGTGCTGACGCAGCCACCAGATGTCGGCCTTGTTTCCGGCGAGACGTGTACAGTGGATGCGGCTCTGTTGTCCGGCACCGATGCCGATAGCCTGTCCGTCCTTCACGTAGCATACGGAGTTGCTCTGGGTGTATTTCAGTGTGATGAGACTGATGATGAGGTCGCGCTTTGCTTCCTCTGTGAAAGTCTTGCTCTTTGTGGGGATGTTCTCGAAGAGAGCCGGGTCGTCGAGCTTCACCTCGTTGCGTCCCTGCTCGAAGGTCACGCCGAACACCTGCTTGTGCTCCACTGGAGCCGGCTTGTATGCAGGGTCAATCTTGATTACGTTGTATGTGCCCTTGCGCTTCGCGCGCAGTATCTCGAGAGCTTCGTCGGTAAAGTCGGGCGCAATCACTCCGTCGCTCACTTCGCGCTTGAGGAGCGTTGCCGTTGCAGCGTCGCATGTGTCGCTCAGAGCCACGAAGTCGCCGTAGGAACTCATGCGGTCAGCGCCGCGTGCCCTTGCGTATGCACAGGCGATAGGTGAGAGTTCGATTTTCAGGTCGTCCACGAAGTAGATTTTCTTCAGGGTGTCGCTAAGCGGCAGACCCACGGCAGCTCCTGCCGGAGAAACGTGCTTGAAGCTTGCAGCGGCGGGCAGGCCGGTGGCTTCCTTCAGTTCTTTCACCAATTGCCAGCTGTTCAGCGCATCAAGGAAATTGATGTAGCCAGGGCGTCCGTTCAACACTTCGATAGGCAGTTCGCCTTCTTCCATATAGATTCTCGAAGGCTTCTGGTTAGGATTGCATCCGTACTTTAACTGTAATTCTTTCATTATTGTTATTTGAATATAATCTTTCCACCTTGATTTATGCCTGCAAATTTACTTTATTTCCATCACATGGCAAAGAGAAGCGGTGAAAAGGCTTGTTTTTGTCATTTGAATTCCATCTTCAGTCCGATGTCCGAAACGCCTGGCAGAATCTCGCGCTTCATGTTGTGGCGTATGCTCACGTGGATGGAGTCCTTTTTGTTGAGCGTCACTTCGCGCAGCGGAAACATGTATTGGAATGAGCTGATGCCGTCGCCGAGGAAATTGCCTCGTATGTCGGTAATCGGACATTTTATGGTGTCGGTCAGCACCTTGCCCCGTGGCATGATGCGCTGTTCCACGATGAGACTGATGCTTGTGAAGGGGAAGGCGGAAGTCATGCGAAGCCCCACCTGCTGACTGTAGGTGCCCGGCGTAGTCATTCCCGGGATGTTGAATGTCAGCGTGTCGTTCTTCTCCCATCCCGCAACCGGGGTGTGGGCGTATGAATAGTAAACGGTGTCGGTGGCGCATGAGACGGCAACCGCCGCCGTCATAACCACCGACACTATATAATATAATAAGGTATATACTCTTTTCTGCATTCTTATGCTTCCTTATTGTCGCTTCTTTTCTGTCCGTCCTGCTGGCGGTTCTGCTGCCTGCCCTGGTTGTCTCTGCCCGGGCGTCTCCTCGGCGCGTTGCCTTTTTGTCCCTGCTGGGCGTCTTTCGGTGCGTTGCCGTTGCTGCCTCTCTGCTGCTGACGGGGCTGACGGGACTTCTGTCCGTCGGCTTTCGGCTTCTGTCCTTCAGCCTTAGGCTTCTGGCTGTCGCCCTTCTGCTTGGCTGGGTTGTTGGCTTCGTTGCCCTTTGCCTGCTTTTCCTGCTGCGGCTTCTGTCCGCGCGGTTTGTTGCCTTTCTTCTTTTTCTTTGCCTTGTCGAAGCGTGTGAGGCTTTCGCCTGCGAGCAGGTCGGTCTGCTTGGAGTCACCCTTCGGGATGTCGCCTTCTGTCAGCGATTCCGGCTTTTCGCCGCGCTTGTTCATTTCGATGATTTCGAGAGCGCGCTGCCCACTGATTGTCTCGAGGTTGGCAGCGAGACGCTTGTCGGTGGAGTAGGTCACGAGTCCAGCCAGTATGTCGGTCTTGAACAGGTAGTAGTCGCCGTCTATGGTCTGCAGTACCACTTCGCGGCTCGGCAGCTTCCTGCTTGCCTCTATATAGTTGTCCACCTCATAGTTGAGGCAGCATTTCAGTTTTGCACACATTCCCGCGAGCTTCTGCGGATTGAGCGAAATGTCCTGGTATCGTGCGGCTCCAGTGCTTACCGATACGAAGTTCTTCATCCATGTGGCACAGCACAGTTCCCTGCCGCAAGGACCGGTTCCGCCGATGCGCCCTGCCTCCTGCCTTGCGCCGATCTGCTTCATCTCTATCCTTACGTGGAAGGTTTCGGCGAGCACCTTGATGAGCTGGCGGAAGTCCACGCGCTCGTCGGCGATGTAATAGAATATCGCCTTGTTTGCGTCGCCCTGGTATTCCACGTCGCCAATCTTCATCTGCAGGTTCAGGTCCTTGGCAATCTGGCGGCTCTGTATCATGGTGCCGTGCTCACGGCTTTTCGCCTCGCGCCATTTGTCCATGTCCACCTGCTTTGCGATGCGGTAGATGCGCTTGATGTCGTCCATCGACTTGAGGTTAGCCTTCTTTATCTGTAGCTTCACGAGTTTTCCGGTGAGCGTCACCACTCCGATGTCGTGCCCCGGGCTTGCCTCCACAGCCACGATGTCGCCCTTCTTCAGGTCGAGTCCGTTCACGTTGTGGTAGTATCCCTTGCGCGTGTTCTTGAACTGCACCTCCACCAGGTCGGTGCTTTCAGCGTTTCCCGGCACGTCTGCGAGCCAGTCGTATGTGTTGAGCTGTCGGTCCTGTCGTCCGCATCCTCTTCGGCAGAGGCCGCGTGAACATCCGTCGCCAACGGTAAATTTCATATTCTTGAAGTCCATGTCTTGTCTTTTCTATTTGCTCCGGCGGGGAAACAGTGAGAGGGAACGGGCGTTGCTCTTTCCCTTTTCAGTCCCTGGAGCCCTGTGATATATATTGTTTGCTGTTTATTTCTGGATTAGCAGAACGATAGTCTTCAGCGCGATGTCGAAGAACACTATCTTTGCATTTGCATTCTGCCCGATGTCGCGTATTCCGCGGTCGAAGAGTTCCGAGAGTTCCACCACGTTCGCCTCGTTGATGAAGCGTGCGAACTTCTTTGAGAATTCCTCCTCCTCCATCGTCATGTACACGAGGTCGGGGTTCTGGAAGTTATACATGAAGTTCTCCCTGATGAGATGGATGAAGTATGTGAGCATCCTCTTCTGCTTCTCCCTGCCGTATGCCGCCACTGCCTCGCTCCATTTCTTCAGGTCCTTCACCTTCCGCATATACGCGAGCCGCATGAGCATGATGAACATGTCGAGGAAAAGCCTGTTCTCGTTTCCCGCGTCCAGCTCCTTCAGGGCGGTCAGCCAGTTGCCGTTTGCCACCCGGGCAATCCTCTTCGCCACCTCCGGCGCGATGTATCTCTTTTCCACGAGGGCGCTTTCCACTTCCGGCGTGTCTATCTTCTTTATGTCGAAGCGCTGCGTGCGGCTGCGAATGGTCTCCAGCAGTTTCTCCGGCTCTTCGCATACCATGATGAACACCGTCTGCTGCGGCGGTTCCTCGATGAGCTTGAGCAGACTGTTGGCGCAAGCCACGTTCATCTTCTCGGGCAGCCAGATAATGCACACCTTGTATCCTCCCTGACTGGATTTTATGCTCAGTTTCCTTATCAGCGCGTCGCTCTCGCCCACGCCGATGACAGCCTGCTGGTTATCGGCGCCCATCGTCGCAAGCCACTGGTCCATCGAGAAATAGCGGCTGCCCACGATAATCTGGTTCCACTCCTTGGCAAAGTCGTCGCTCGTCATCTTATGGTCCGCGCTTGTGCCGGAGGGTTTGATTACGGGGTAGGAGAAGGTGAGGTCGGGATGTGCGAGCTTGGCGAGCATGGCTTCCGCGCTGTGCCTCTTCTCGGGCGACATCTGCGGCAGCTGCTTCGCCGCCTCGGCCTGTATTGGGTCGCTCTCGTCGTGCTCTCCGAGCAGGAACGACGCCATCGCCACGGCCAGCGCCATCTTTCCGCATCCGAGCGGTCCGCATAGCAGCATTGCGTGCGGCACCCGGTGTTCCGCCACCAGCTGCAGCATCTGTCTTTTAGCCTCTTCCTGTCCTATAACGTCGCTGAATTTCATTGGAATATTTCGTCTTGCCGAACAGTCCGTCCGTTTCTTTTGTTGCAAACTTACTAAAAAATCTCGACTTTTCTTTTCATATTCCGAAAAAACAGTGTCGCTTTTTTATTTTAAGGTGTATTTTTCGTCAAAACAGGGGTAATAATCGCCGTCATGCATATTTTCCAGGTAAAGAAACGAAGATAAAAATTCATCTTTTCATCTATTTGCATTACCTTTGCAAAGTCCTTGCCGCCTGAACCCGAATCATCGGGGCGGAGGAAGAAACGGAACAAATCAAAACACTAACCTGATAAAAACAAACAGAGAATGGAACAAATCGAGAAGGGTAGCAAGTCCTACCTCATTTCTATCGTATTGGTTGCCGTGCTGGGCGGACTGCTTTTCGGCTACGACACGGCGGTAATCTCCGGAGCGGAGAAGGGTCTGCAGGCTTTCTTCAAGGGAGCTTCAGATTTCGAATACACCGACTTCATGCACGGCTTCACCTCGTCGAGCGCCCTCATTGGCTGCATCATCGGCAGCGCCCTGTCGGGCCTGTTCGCCAGCCGGATTGGCCGCAAGCGCTCGCTGATATTCGCCGGCGTTTGCTTCTTCCTGTCGGCATGGGGCTCGATGGAGCCCGAAACCTACATGCTGCCGCAGGGACAGGCAAACTGGACGCTGCTCGTGGTGTTCAACATCTACCGCGTGCTCGGCGGAATCGGCGTGGGCATGGCCTCGGCGATATGCCCGATGTATATCGGCGAGATAGCCCCGAGCAATATCCGCGGAATGCTCGTCAGCTGGAACCAGTTCGCCATCATCTTCGGACAGCTCGTGGTATACTTCGTCAATTTCATCATCCTCGGCTCACATGCCAATCCGCTCTATGACGCCGTAGGGCAGATAGCCAACTGGGCGGACTGCCAGTGGACCGTGGAGACGGGATGGAGATACATGTTCGGCAGCGAGTGTGTGCCCGCCGGACTCTTCACTCTCCTCGTATGCTTCGTGCCCGAGACGCCGCGCTATCTCGTGATGGTGGGTCAGGACGACCGCGCCCGCCACATCCTTGCGCGCATCAACGGTTCGCGCATAGCCGACGAGATAATCAGCGACATCAAGAATACCATCAGCGTGAAGACCGAAAAGCTCTTCTCCTACGGTTTCCTCTGCATCTTCGTGGGCATCATGCTCAGCGTGTTCCAGCAGGCCGTGGGCATCAACGCCGTGCTCTATTACGCTCCGCGAATCTTCCAGGACATGGGTATGCAGAATCCTATGGTCCAGACGGTTATCATGGGCGTGGTTAATATCTCGTTCACTCTCGTGGCAGTGTTCACGGTGGAGAAACTGGGGAGGAAACCGCTTCTCATCTGGGGCTCCATCGGTATGGCGGCGGGTGCGTTCGGCGTTGCCCTCACCTTCGGCAACCCCTCGCTCGGCACCCTCACGATGCTCAGCATCATGGTATACAGCGCCAGCTTCATGTTCTCATGGGGTCCGATAGCATGGGTGCTTATCGCCGAACTCTTCCCGAACACCATCCGTGGTGCGGCGGTGGCTATCGCCGTGGCCTTCCAGTGGGTGTTCAACTTCATAGTCAGCTCCACTTTCGTGCCGATGTTCAATATGCACCTCACCCCCGGCGACGACTTCGGCCATTGGTTCACGTATGGTCTCTATGGCGTGATCTGCATCATAGCCGCCGTGTTCGTCTTCAAGCTCGTGCCGGAGACCAAGGGCAAGAGCCTCGAGGATATGTCGAAGCTCTGGCGCAAGGAGTAACCGGCTGATATACATATAGAAACAAGGATTCTCTCCGGGATGCCGGCTTCCAGCATAGGAAACCGTTGCGATGTCCTGTGGGAGAATCCTTTTTTTATTTCATGAGAAACTCTCCGAGATGGATATGCTCGATGCCGTTGATGCTGCTGCCGCTTGTCCATTCGTCCAGGCTCACCACGTATTTCGGGTAGTTGTCGTTTATGGATTCAAGATTGCCGAACTCCCTTTTCCTTGTGTTCTCGTCGGCAATCATATATGCAGCCTGCACGTAGATTCTCCTGTCGTCCTTTTTCCCTACGAAGTCAATCTCCTTTCCTCCGCCAAGCTGCCCTGTATACACTTCATACCCTTTCTGGAAGAGATGCAGGAAAATCGCGTTCTCGATAAGCTTGTTGATGTCCTGCTGCATACTGAATCCGGAATGGCAGTTGCGCAGTCCCAGGTCCTCGAAGAAATACTTGTCGCCGATCTCGAATGTCCTTAGTCCGGCTATGTCGATTCTCTTCACCTTATGTATGAGATAGGCATTCTGCAGATTTTTCAAGTAATTGATAACCTGGATGGTGGACATGTTCACGCGCTGCGACTTCAGATATTTGCTTATGTTGTTTGCCGAAAACAGATTGCCCACATTGTCCGCCGTATACGTGGCGAGGGTTTCCAGAAAATCCACGTTCCTTATTCCCTCCCTTTTCACTACATCCTTCAGGATGATAGTGGAGTAGACATTGCGCAGGTATTCGAATACTATGTCCTTTTCCAGTGGCAGGTTGTGTAGATATGGGAGTCCGCCGAACGTGAGGTAGTCTCTTAGGCTCCTGTTCGAGGCTTCAAGTCCGTGGAACTCCAGAAACTCCCTGTAGTTGAGGCTCGATACGTAGAACTCCACGTATCTGCCAGACAGATAGGTGGAAAGTTCGCTCGACAGCATCTTGGCATTGCTTCCTGTAATGAATATGTCGCAGCTCTCCTTGGCTTGCAGACTCCTCAGTGTGATTTCGAATCCATCGATGTCCTGCACTTCATCGATGAACAGGAAGTTGTTTGCCTCCGGCTTCAGTTTCCCGTTCACGTATGCCGTGAGTTCTTCGTGCGAGCGCATGAATACGAAGTCGTCCAGCTCCTTGTTTATATATATGATGTTCGCATCGGCAAAATTCGACTTCACATGCTGCTGCATCTGTTTCAGAATGCAGCTCTTGCCCACACGCCGCTGTCCGGTGAGTACCTTGATGATGTTCTTGTTCACGAAGGGCAGAATCCTTTCGGTATATGTCGGTCTTTCAATCAATTCTGTCATACACATGCCTCCTTTTTATAGTTTTCGTCTGTCGCCGTCATGCTGTCCTGCTGACAGCAAGGCAAAGACGCACGGAACTTTTATTAATTATAATTTAAACTTTTCGCAAATATAGTGATTTTATTAAGTATAACTTATAAAAGTAGACTTAATCCCGATTTTATTAAGTATAATTAATAAAAAGGCTGCGTTTTAAAGATGTTTAGTCTGTAAACGGACAGGCCGGTGGGCAAGAAGATTCTGAATGAACGGTGCATCTGCTGGTGGCGGACGGTGCATCTGCTCGGGACCAACATTCAGTACTTTTATGAATTCGGATAGAAGTACTGGAGTAATCCTATAGAAGTACTGGAGTAATCCAATGCA
>USSF01000031.1 GCA_900557405.1 uncultured Prevotella sp. | reverse complement strand
CGGCTCTGCCCTCTGTGGTACACCTCCAACTGACGTTCTCGGACAGGCTGGGGGGTAAGTGTAGGCATGTATGCCTGGGTAAGGCCGTGGGCGAAGTATGCCGACGGCACGCTGACGTTCTACTACGGTGAGAAAAGCTCATTGGGAACTGGAGAGTATGAACTTAGAGATGGTAGTCCTACATTTCTTCAAGGGTGGTATACTGACCATAAATCTGATATTACCAAAGTGGTGTTCGACGAGTCATTCAAAGATGCTCGCCCCACGACATGCTACTTCTGGTTCTCTGGTATGAGTAACTTAGAAGAAATAGAGAATCTCCAGAATCTGAACACTTCTGAGGTGACTTACATGAGTAGTATGTTCTCTAACTGTTCAAAATTACAGTCTCTTGATCTTTCAAGCTTCAATACGGCAAATGTAATAGACATGGAAGGTATGTTCCAAGGTTGTTCAAGTTTACAATCCATTAAGCTATCAAGTTTCAATACAGAGAAAGTGTGGATTATGGAGAGAATGTTTTATGGATGCAAAAATTTGCAGTCTCTTGATCTTTCAAACTTCAATACGGCGAACGTAAAAAAGATGAACTCTATGTTCGAAGATTGCTTTGATTTGCGATATCTCGACCTTTCAAGCTTTAACACGAAGAACGTAACAGATATGGTTATGATGTTCTTTAATTGCAATAAATTGGTGGAAATCTATGCGAGCAATATGTTTACGACTGATAATGTTGGTAATTATACTTCAAGAAAAATGTTCCTTTACTGTGACTCTCTCTCCGGTGACATTGCGTATGACCAGAATCATGTAGACAAGACCTATGCCAAGATTGACGGTGGATACTTCCGCGACAAGGCTTACGCAAACCGTCCGTGGGCGAAATATGCTGACGGCACGCTGACTTTCTTCGTTAGTGAATACAAAAAAACTATTGACGGAAGCAACGGCGAGTATGAACTTAATATTGGTTCAAATAATCCAGGGTGGATTACTGACCATGAGACAGACATTACCAAAGTGGTGTTCGATGAGTCGTTCAAAATAGCGCGTCCTACTACAGGCAGCTACTGGTTCTCATCTTGTAAAAATCTTGTAACAATAGAAAACATCTCGTATTTGAACACTTCAGAGATGACCGATATGTCATATATGTTCTACGGATGTGAAAATCTGCAGTCTCTCGACGTCTCAAACTTCAATACGGAGAACGTAACAGATATGTCTGTTATGTTCCGCAAATGTAAAAATCTGCAGTCTCTCGACGTCTCAAACTTTAATACTGCAAAGGTGAAAAATATGGACAATATGTTTGCTGATTGTTGGAGATTACAGTCTCTCGACCTTTCTAACTTCAATACGGAGAACGTAACAAATATGCAGTTTATGTTCTACTGGTGCAATAATCTGCAGTCTCTCAATGTCTCAAACTTTAATACGGCAAAAGTAGAAAATATGAAAGGTATGTTTTATAGTTGTAGTAAACTACAGTCTCTCGACGTTTCAAGCTTCAACACGGAGAACGTAACAAATATGGAGGATATGTTTGGTCAATGTCGGGAACTACAGTCTCTCGACCTTTCAAGCTTCAACACTGCAAATGTGGAAAATATGTCATATATGTTCGAATACTGTAACAAATTAAATGCAATCTATGCGAGCGATAAGTTTACGACGAGCAATGTAACATCTTCTAATCAGATGTTCTATAATTGTTTTTCTCTCTCCGGCGACATTGCGTATGACAATAAGACTTATGACAAGACCTATGCCAAGATTGTTGGTGGATATTTCCGCGACAAGGCATACGCAAACCGTCCGTGGGCGAAATATGCTGACGGCACGCTGACTTTCTTCGTTAGTGAATACAAAAGAACTATTGACGGAAGCAACGGCGAGTATGAACTTAATACTGGTGATAATGAGCCAGGGTGGAAAGATAAGAGATCATCTACCACAAAGGTAGTGTTCGACGAGTCGTTCAAGGATGCGAGACCTACGACAGGCTACATGTGGTTCTATGATTTTGGGTATCTGGCAGAAATAGAAAATATTTCGTATCTGAATACTTCAGAGATGACTGATATGTCATATATGTTCTACAGATGTGAAAAGCTGCAGTCTCTTGACCTTTCAAACTTTAATGCGGCAATGGTGACAGATATGCGCTATATGTTTTACGATTGTTCTAATTTGCAGTCTATCAACCTTTCAAATTTTAATGCGGAAAAGGTGACAAATATGAGCAATATGTTTTCCGATTGTCCTAAGTTGCAGTCTCTCGACCTTTCGAGCTTTAATACGGAAATGGTGGAAACTATGAGAGCTATGTTTTCCGATTGTCCTAAGTTGCAGTCTCTCGACCTTTCAAACTTTAATACGGAAAAGGTGACAGATATGAGCTATATGTTTAACAATTGTTCTAAGTTGCAGTCTATCATAATAAGCAAAGACTTCACCACAAAATCGATGAAGTTTGATACATATATGTTTGTTAACTGTCCTGCAAGACTATACACCCCGATGGCAGACTATATGGCTCGTTCCGACAACAAGAAAATTTACACAAAAATCATCAAACCGTATTTCCCGATAAACGCAAAGGCAGAATACGGTACGCTCTGCTCGCCTGTTGGCGGCACACTGGGCGAGGGTACATTCTATGGCTTCGACAAACTCTATGAGGTGGATGCCGACAAGACAGACGACACGAAGGTTGTGATGAAAGAAGTTACTGAGATAGAAGCTGGCAAGCCATACGTGTATCGTCGCAATCTGACAGACAAAGATCCTGTTGCCAACGCTATAGTATTCAATATCGACGAGACCGCTGCCTCTGCTCCGCAGAATCCCGGTATGCTGAAAGGCACTTTCGAGAGTATGATAGCCCCCGGCGGTAGCTATATCCTGCAGACCGACGGCATGTTCCACCGCGTAAGCGACAGCAACGCAACGCTGAAGGTAGGAGCCTACCGCGCATATCTCGACCTCAGCTCTCTGGGCAGCGAGGCAAAGGCAATCAGCATGTCGTTCGAAGACTCTGAAACTACAGGAATACGAGAAGTGAATACTGCCGACAGCAGCGACACGCCAATCTACGACCTCACCGGTCGCCGCATCAACAAGCCGCAGCGCGGACAGATATATATACAGAATGGCAAGAAACGCGTGGCAAACTTCTGAATGTCATTACCTCTATAAAATAATTACAAATTAGAATACATACGACAATGAAAAAATACATCAAACCGGAAATAGCAATATACGAAAGTGAGATACAGAGCATCTGTGAAGGGTCACAAACTATACCAGTTAGTCCAAATGAAGCTTATGAAGATGGCTGTAGCAAACGTCATGATAACTGGTCGTCCACGGCTCCCGACCTATGGAGCTATGAGGATGAGGAAGATGAGTAGAAATATAAAGTTCTAAAAAGAATATTGCCACTACGCTTGCAAGCAGTCTATAATTGGCTTGCGGCGTAGTGGCAATAATTTTATTATATGTAGATGTGTGTCAGAATGATTTATAGCATGAGTAGCCTGAAGAGTTACTGCATGTCGTAAACCACCTGCATCAGTTTCTTTCCTATGGCATCAGCCTCATCGGCTGTCTTAGCCTCGCTGTATACGCGGATGATAGGCTCTGTGTTCGACTTGCGCAGATGAACCCACTTGTCGGGGAAGTCGAGTTTCACGCCGTCGATGTCGGTAACAGCCACATCCTTCTCTTTGCCGTACATCTCCTTCACCTTCACGAGGATGGCATCAACATCGGTAGAAGGAGTAAGGTCGATGCGGTTCTTTGCCATATAGTAGGTCGGGAACGTGGCGCGCAGCTCGCTCACCTTGCATCCCTTGTGGGCAAGAGAAGACAGGAACAGGGCAATGCCCACAAGAGCGTCGCGACCGTAGTGGCTCTCCGGATAGATCACTCCTCCGTTGCCTTCGCCACCGATAACGGCACCCACTTCCTTCATCTTTGTTGTAACGTTCACTTCGCCCACGGCAGCAGCCGTGTATGTGCCGCCGTAGCGCTCCGTCACGTCGCGCAGGGCACGTGTGCTGCTCAGGTTTGAAACCGTGTTGCCGCCTCCCTTGGTGTTGCTGAGGATATAGTCGGCAACGGAAACGAGAGTGTATTCCTCGCCGAACATCTTGCCGTCTTCGCAGATAAAGGCAAGCCTGTCCACGTCTGGGTCTACAACGATGCCTAAATCATATCCTCCTTTTGCCATTTCTCCCATTATGCCGCCCAGGTTCTTTTCCAGTGGCTCAGGGTTATGCGAGAAGTCGCCGTTGGGTATGCCGTTCAGCAGTTTGTATTCCACTCCGAGTCTGTCGAACAGTTCCGGAAGGATGACTCCTCCCACGGAGTTAATCGTGTCTACGCAAACCTTGAAGTCTGCTTTCTTTATTGCGTCAACGTCCACGAGCTTCAGGTCGAGAACGGAGTCGATATGCTTTGTGTTGAAGCTGTCGTCCTTATGGTATTTGCCGAGTTTGTCCACGTCAGCATAGCAGAAATCCTCCGCCTCGGCGATGGCAAGCACTTCGTTGCCGTCCTCCTTTGTGAGGAATTCGCCCTCGTTGTTGAGCAGTTTCAGAGCGTTCCACTGGCGCGGGTTATGGCTCGCAGTGATGATGATACCGCCGGCAGCCTTCGACATTATCACGGCGAGCTCCGTTGTAGGTGTCGTCGCCAGACCGATGTCGAGCACATCGTATCCCATGCCCATGAGAGTGCCGCAAACTACGCTGCGCACCATTTCGCCAGAGATGCGTGCGTCTCTGCCCACTACTATGGTGTTGCTTTCAGACTTGGCGCTCTTGCGGATGAAAGAGGCGTATGCCGTAACGAATTTCACGATGTCGAGCGGATTCAGAGTGTCGCCCGTCTGTCCGCCGATAGTGCCGCGGATTCCTGAAATTGATTTTATTAGTGTCATGATGATGAATTGTTTTTTGTCGGATACCTTCGTTCGGTCTCCTTAATATCCCTTCTCGAATGTGATGTCATACAGACAAGGGTATACACCGGAAGTGGCGTATGTGTGGCCTTGCGTGTGTGGCACGATGATTCTCACTCGGGCAATGTCGTTTGTCTTGTCCTCAAGCGATACGTTGCCCTCGTCGGTATTCGGTTTGTCCTGTCTGCCCAGGTTGATGTATGTGAACGGCACGAGCCAACCCGAAGGAACCGACGAACTGCTGTAGAGCGTATACATCAGGCTTGAGCTGGTGTCGAATGTGGCGGTGAAAGTGCCGCTTGTGTTCGTCACGCTCATCTTGTCCACAAAGGAGACGTAATAGCCCACCATGTTGGTGGACTGCAGAGAGTCCGTCAGCAGGTTGTATTCCTTGTAGCGGCACAACACGGTGGCTGTGTTTCCTGTTGCCAGCTTCTCGCCGCATCCCTTCCTTACTATCTGCATGTAGCAGCTGGAGTTGTTGAGGTATACGAATTCGTTCTTTGATGTATCTGTCTTGCAGCCGTTCTGGTTGAATTCCGTTTCGCTGATGACCTTTATCCCGTTGTCGGCAATGTATTTGTTGATAGCCGAGCGTTCGCGCTTCTTCTGGTCAGCGTAGGTCTCGGAATCGTTACAACTCGCCATTGTGGCAATCATGGCAACCGCCATTACAAACAAATATGCAAATTTCTTCATTCTCTGTTGTGATATAGATTTTCTCCATGCGCGGACTGTCCGCACATTGTGCAAATTTACGAATAATCAGTCGAAAAGCTGCATTCCGGCGGCGGATATTACGTATCTTTAACGTGTAAATCTACGAACCGGCAGTTGCCGTCTACCATTTGAATTCCCTTATAGCCTTGTTTACAATCATCTCCGCCTCGTCCATCGTACAGTTCAGATGACCGCCAGAGGCATTCAGATGCCCTCCGCCGTTGAAGTATTTCTCCGCCAGTTTGTTGCATGGGAAATCATCCACCGACCTGAGACTCACCCAGATAGTGTTCGGCTTCTCGGTGTCTTCGCGCAGCGAGATGCTCAGCTTGATGCCCTTTATCTGCAGCGGCATGTTCACGAGTCCCTCGGCGTCGCCCTTCATGAAATGGAAATGCTTCAGGTCGCGGCGCGTCAGCGTGAAGTAGGCGGCGTGGAATTCGCCGAGGACGTTGAGCTTGGCATACATCACGTAGCCCAGCAGCCTCATGCGCCAGAGGCTGTAGTTGTTGAATACGTTGCGGTATATCTTGTCCTTGTTGATGCCCTTGGTGAGCAGTTGGCTGATGATGAAGAATATCTCGGGACGTGTGGAGTTGTATGTGAATCCCCCCGTGTCGGTCATCATTCCGCAGTACAGGGGCACGGCGGCCGCCTTGTCCATCTCCTCGAATCCCCCCGTCTGCCAGATGAGTCGGAATACGAGTTCGCAGGTGCTGCACGCCTCAGGATGCGAAACCACCACATCGGCATCCACCGACGGGTTGAGATGATGGTCCACGAGAATCTTCCTTGCCTCCGAACCCGTGATCAGCGGTTCGAGATCTGCCGTGCGGCTTGCATCGTTGAAGTCCAGACAGAACATGAGGTCGGCAGCCTTCACGGCCTCTTCCACCTCCTCCTTCTTCTTGTCGTATCTCATGATGTCAATAGCGCCGGGCAACCATTGCAGGAAGTTGGGGAACATGTCGGGTACGATGACCTTCACGTCCTCCTTGCCCTTCTGTTTCAGGTATGCAGCCATGCCGAGCGAAGACCCGAGGGCGTCGCCGTCGGGATTCCTGTGGCAGAATATCACGATATGCTTAGATTCCTCAATCAAGGAGCAGAATTCAGCAGCCTCGACGTCGGTAAGTAAGTTGATGTCCATCAGATATAGATTTGAACGGTTTGGTTTAATCGTCTTTAAATAATACAGACTGCCCGGGCAGACTATGTCTATAGCCGGCCGGGGCAGTCTGCCGATATGGTTTATTTGAAAAGTTTCTCCGGATAAACGCCCTCGTCGATGAGCTTCTGGATTCTGTCCACGGTGCCCTGTCTGTCGGCAGCGTATGTCACTCCGAACCACTTGCTTGTGGTGTCGAGCACCTTCACGGTTGCCGTACCCTCGTTGATGAGCTTGTTCACCATGAGCGGGATGAAGAATTCAGCCTTCAGGTTGGTCATGTTCTCAGGCTTTGAGAGGAACTCCTTGAAGTATTCCTCGCTGTATTCGAAGTAGTCTGGTGTGAATCCCCAGACGTTCATTGATACAGGTGTGTTGTCGTCCACTGCAACCCATTTGCCCTCTTCGTCCTTGTAGCTCACCTTGCCGTCGATGCGCATTATTTCCGTGCGCTCCACCACTGTGGTGAGGTTCTCGTCGGCGTCCTTCGAGCAGATGCCGCGTGCCACGGTGCCGTTCTCCGAGAGCGTGTTGCCCACGCGGAATCCCACCATGGCGTAATTGTTCTTGCTGCCCTCAGGCAGATTGCTCAGGAACTTGCCGATGACCATGAAGCAGTCGCGGTTGTAGAAATCGTCGCAGTTGATAACGCAGAACGGTTCCTTCACCACGTCCTTTGCCATCATCACGGCATGGTTCGTTCCCCATGGCTTCACTCTTCCTTCGGGGCATTTGAATCCCTCGGGCAGTGCGTCGAGGCTCTGGAAGCAGAGCTCTGCGGGTATGTGACCCTCATATTTCTTGAGAATCTTCTCGCGGAAGTCCTCCTCGAAGTCCTTGCGGATGATGAATACTATTTTGCCGAATCCAGCCTGGATGGCATCGTAGATAGAATAGTCCATAATAGTTTCCCCGTTTGGACCCAGTCCGTCGAGCTGTTTCAGTCCGCCGTACCTGCTGCCCATGCCGGCAGCCAGCAATACTAAAGTAGGTTTCATAATCTGTTTTGTTTGATTTAATATGTAGTTAGAAAATATATGTTTTCTCACTCTTTTCTCACATGAATATCTGCATTCCGAACACGATGGCGGCATATCTCAGGAATTTGCCTATCGTCATGCTCGTCACTGTGATGGGCAGATTGGAGCGCATCAGTCCCAGCAGCACCGTTATCGCGCTGCCTATTACCGGCAGGAAGGCGAAGAAGGCCATCCATGCGCCCCTGCCGTGCATGAACCTCTGTGCGCGGTCCATGTTCTTCTGCTTGATGTGGAGGTATTTCTCTATCCAGTCCATCCTGCCGAAGGTGCCGATCCAGTAGTTGAAGAGACCGCCCGCCACATTGCCCACCGTGCCGAAGACAAGCAGCCCCCAAGGCTCCAGTCCTGCGGCGCGCAGGGCGGCGATGACCACCTCGCTGTTGAACGGCAGCACGCTTCCGGCGAGCAACGCCGAAAGGAACATGCCGAAATATCCGTATTGTACAAGAAAATCTACCATTCCTTTATCCGTCAATGTATTTACATAAATAGGTTATAGCCCGTGAGCGCCAGCATAGCCAGCATCATGAGGATGAAGATGATGTTTGTAATCCACGTCTTGGTGAGCGCCGCGAAATGGGCATATAGACAGCTGGTGTTCACAATCACGATGGGCAGCAGCATATCGAAATGCTGCGGCTGCAGTGCCATGAACGCTATTGCGAGGATGTTCACGGTGATGAACATCTCGAAGATCATCCTCGTGCGTATCTTGTCGAGATAGCTGTTGCGCAGATAATGGAACGTTCCGATTACCACGGGCACGGCAATGACACACGCTGTCAGCAGCCTGTTGTCGTCAATCATCGAGTAGTCGCCCAGCGGCTGGAACTCCGCCAGGGCGGCGAAGTGGGCTATAAGCTCGTCAATCCTGTCCTGCCATGCGTATACGCCGGCGATAAACCAGTATGGAGCTATGATGCCGATAATGGAAGCCCAGAACATCCTGTTGTTCAGCGCCATCAGATTCACCCTCATCATCAGCCAGAAGAAGGGTACGAAATAGAGAATCTGCACGAAGAAGACACTTGCCACTCCGATGCATGCGAAGGAATAGAACACCACTCCCTGCGCCCTCTTGTCCTGATAGCTCCTCAGCAGCGAGATATAGAACAACACGAATAGCATCTGCACCGCAACAGCCTCCGTATTCCGGAACAGGAACGTTGCGGCGCAGGTCATGGCGATGAACGAGCACGACACCATCCTGCTGTAAATCCTAATCAGTGCATTGGTGTTGTTCAGCGTCACCATCATCAGCGTGGAAACGGCAAAGATGCCCAGCTGGAGGTACAGCGAACTGCCCACCAGGCCCGCCATCATCCACACCACGGCGGCGTAGACCACGGCAACGGGGAACGCAAAGCGGCTTTCGGCCACCCTATTCTGCAATCTTTTCCGTATCATTTACAAGTCCTGTCCGATATCCCTTCTGAAGTATTTGTCTGTGAAATTGATTTTTCCGGCTTCGGTGAAGGATTTCCTCAGGGCCTCCTCCTTGTCCTTGCCGTATGAGCTGACGGCGATTACTCTTCCGCCGTTTGTCACGGTCTCGCCGTCCTTCAGCGCCGTTCCGGAGTGGAACACGATGCTTCCCTCCACATTCTCCACGCCGCTGATCGGGTATCCCTTGACGTATTTCTCGGGGTATCCGCCGCTTACGAGCATCACGCATACGGCAGCCCTCTCGTCGAACACAATCTCGCGCTCGTCCAGGTTGCCCTCAGCCACGCCCTCGAGCAAGTCCACGAGGTCGCTCTTTATGCGCAGCATCACGCTCTCCGTCTCCGGGTCTCCCATGCGGCAGTTGTATTCAATCACCATCGGGTTGCCCTCCACGTTGATGAGTCCGAAGAAGATGAATCCCTTATAGTCGATTTCCTCCTCGGCAAGTCCCTCCACCGTGGGGCGGATGATGCGGTCTTCCACCTTCTTCATCCATTCCTCCGTGGCGAACGGTACAGGCGTAACGCTGCCCATACCGCCTGTGTTCAATCCCGTGTCATGCTCTCCGATGCGCTTGTAGTCTTTGGCCTCGGGCAGGATCTTGTAATTCTTTCCGTCTGTCAATACGAACACGGAGCACTCGATTCCACTCAGGAACTCCTCGATTACCACCTGTGCCGAGGCATTGCCGAACATACCGCCGAGCATCTCTTTCAGCTCCTTCTTTGCCTCTTCCAGTGTGGGCAGGATGAGCACGCCCTTTCCTGCGCACAATCCGTCGGCTTTCAATACATAGGGAGCCTTCAGCGTCTCCAGAAACTTCAGTCCCTCTTCGAGCGATGTTCCGTCGAAAGTCCTGTATTTTGCCGTCGGAATGTTGTGGCGTTCCATGAATCCCTTGGCAAAGTCCTTAGACCCTTCGAGCACTGCACCCTTCTTCGACGGACCGATTACTGGGATGTCCTTAGTGCGCGGGTCGTTCTTGAAGTCATCATAAATACCTTTTACCAGCGGGTCTTCCGGACCAACGACCACCATATCGACCCCCTTCTCCACGCAGAAGTCCTTCAGCGCCTCGAAGTCATCGGCCTTTATGCTTACGTTCTCTCCCGTCAAAGCCGTTCCGGCGTTGCCTGGAGCAATATATAGTTTCTCTACCTTTGGGCTTTGTGCTATCTTCCAAGCCAAAGCGTGTTCGCGTCCACCGCTACCTAAAAGAAGTATTTTCATAATCTTGTGTGAAAAAAAATTATTTGCGTGCAAAAGTACAATAATTATGGCATACCCACAAGATAAAGAGCATATAATAATAGGTATTATGGAAAATCGTGATTAAAATCCTCCCTCCCGACATCTTCCGCCGAGGTGGCGTGATGGGGTGGGAGAGTGGCTGGCGTTTGCAAGGCTTTAACCAGTATGGATGTTTTTTTTCAGTCCGTTTTCCAAGTCTTGTATGTTTTATTTGTTCCTGTGACAAATACTGTGCGAAATCATGTGTGGTAAAAGCCATTCTATGTGTTCGCACCGATGGAATGGTGGATTTATGATATATACGGGAGATTAAGCGACAGCGGAAAGAGAAAGTGGGGAAAAAGGGAAAATGACAGGAAATGAATGTTTTTTGTAAAAAATAGCCTACCGGCAAAGGACTTTCCTTCGTAACTTTGCAGCAGAAAAAATAGTATGGCGTGAAGAAATTCAGCCTGTGTGTCAATCTGTCGGCAGGCGTCAATCTTGTGAACGGAGAAAATATGATGGAGAAATGGAATAGGATAAATAATAATAGCAGAAGAAGTAATGGATTAGTAATGATTTAGAAAAAAGGAAAGAGGTCAGGGAAGGTGCGGATTGCGCACGGTCCTTGACCTCTTTTATTTATTAAGCTTTCTGCTTGAATCAGAAAGTCCGTTTGCTTGTCGTAGCCTTTCTGGAATCCGGCTCCTTCAATCCCGTCATCTGCGGATTACGAGGCGCTGGCTGCAAGACTTGCCTCCAATCGTGGTGCGGAGCACGTACAGACCAGGCTGCAATGTGGAAACGTCCATCGAAGCGGCGTTTTCGGCATAGGCTTTCTCCATTCCGCCGGTGAGGTTGAACACCTCCGCCTTGTCTACCGTTGTTCCGAAGAACACCACATCGGCAGCAGGGTTAGGATAGATGTAAGGCGCAACGGCCTCGGCAGAGTTGATGCCGGTTGTGGATATGTCAAATTCCACCGTGGCAGCCTCAGACTCTCCCTCGGCATATACTGCCACTACGCTTGCCGTGTGCTTGCCGGCGGCAACCTTGCCCAGGTCGTATGTCGTTTCTGTGGTGTGGCCCACTTGTGCTCCGTCGAGATATACGTTGTATTGCTTCAGTGTCGGGGCGGCAGCCTTCCTGGAGCGAAGCGGACTGTCAGCCTTGCCGATGAACACATCGTCGACGCTCATCAGATAGCCGTTCTTCGGTGTCAGGTAATGGATGCACACGTATTTTGCTTCAGCCGGAATCTCATAGGCATGCTGCTTCCATTCGCTCATGATTACCTCGTTCTTGTCGGTGAGCCATTTGAAGCTGTCCTTCTCCATGTCGGTAGTGGAGTAGCCCACTCGGATTTCCTCCTTGTCCCATCTCCATTCTGCCTCTTCCTCGCTGTCGTCGGGGTCGCTCTTGGCGTAGAAGCTGAACACGAAGTTCTCGTTGAAGCTTAGCTTCGGTGATATGAACCAGTCGTCGGCCACGGGTGCAGGGCTGCCGCCGTCGGCATTGGAGAAGTTGCTGCGGAAGAGCAGATAGTTCTTTCCGCTGTAAGGAGGATTGCTTTCGATGAGCATCGAACCGGCGCAGGCATCTGAGTTGATGATGATTGCGGCGCAAGGCTGCTTCAGGGCAGCACTCGTGAAGCCGTCGTCGAATCCGTAGAACGGCATGCCGTTGTCGCCGTCGATATAGTTCCATTTGTATTTGCCCGTAGGGTTGACGGCGAAGGATTCGTAGGTCTCGAAGTCGTCGAATATGTCGGCGGTCTCCTCCGTGTTCTCGCGGTTCCATGTCAGCGTCACGTTGTTGTCGGTACCCAACGTAGCCTTCAGGTTGTATGGCGCTTCAAGCTCAGTGGGTTCTGGTGTCGGCTCGGTCTCGTCGATGAGTTTCACGTCGGTGATGTAGAGCTTCAGACAGCCCTTCGGCGATGTGGCGTGGAATGAGAAACTGTATTCTCCGTCCTCGTCAGCCGTGAACGGCAGTGAAGCCGTGAGCAGGTCGCCCGTCTGCACGGCGTACTCTTTCAGCACTTTGCTCTGTGCCTCTGCGGTTCTACCCTTTCCTATCCTCACGTCGAAGGTCTCCTTGTATGTCTGGTTTCCGGCCTTGTAGCCGAAGGAGAGCCTGTAGTTGTGGTCCTTCTTCAGTCCGAAGACGGGCGAGATGAGATAGTCGTCGCCGTCGTTCTTGTTGTTGTACGTATACATGGCGTAGCCCTTCGTGTTTCCGGCGATGGTCAGACTCTTCCACTCCCATGTGCTCTCGTCGTTGTTGTTGTCAATCACGAACCATGAAGCGAACTCGCCCCTGCTGTCGAAGGCGCAGGCGTAAGGCAGACGAGCCTTGTTTCCGGCATAAACGTCGGCGGAACGTGCCTCGTAGCCGTCGCCCTCGTTGTTCTTCGCCTGCACGGTGTAGTAGTATTTGCCGAGGGCTGCTATTGAGTTGTCGGTGAATTCGCAGTCCGTCACGTCGTTGCCCACCACAGTGCCGTCGGGGTATCTCGTGACGGTGTATTTCAGTGAAGACGTATCAAGGAATCCGCCATGTCCGCCCACGGTAGGGGCAGTCCATGAGAGTTTGGCGGAGCCGTCGGCAAGCACTTCTATGCCGAGCTTGGATACGGCGGCCGGAATATCCTTGCCGACCCAAGTTTCCTGTACGGCGGACTTTCCTTCGCCCACGGCGTTGGTGGCAACCACGGTGTATTCGTAGAGGCCGTTGGCAGGCACGGCATCATCCGTGAACTGCATGTCGGCTCCCTTCGTCGGTGCGGAGAATTCCTTGATTACCTGTCCGGCTCGCATCACCTTCACGTTCTTTATCGATGTCAGAGCCTTGTTGTCGAACGTCATTGACGGGTTTGTCCATGCCAGTTCCGCCTTCAGTTCTCCGCCGGCGGCAGGCTTCACGCTGAATCCGCTTGCGGCGGCAGGAGCGCCGGACTGCGGCATGTCGAACGGGATGTAGAGTCCGGCGATGCGGCTGTCGTTGCCGAGATTGCCAATCTCGGTGGCCTTTCCCGTCTTGGTGTCAACGATGCAGAAGTTGCTCACGCGGTTCTTGTAGTCGGCAGCCCAATAGAGGCGGTCGGTGGTGTGGTCGAACTCCATGCACTGCAGGTAGGTGCCGGGCGAGAATCCCGTGGAGCCGATTATTTTCTCCTTGTAGTCGTCGGCCTTGTCGAAGGTGACAAGCTGTCCGGCGATGTTGATGGAATAAAGCTTTCCGTCCATGTCGCAGGCAAGGGTAAGATAGGTAGGGTTGGAGAGTCCTGAATAGTCGGAGAGGAAGCTCTTCACCTCGGTGTAGGTACCCGTCTGTGGGTTAATCTTTATTATCTTGGAATACTGTATGCTGAACCCCAGGATGTTGTCGGTGTAAACGGCACGGCAGAGGGCATAGATGCTGCCCGATGTGTAGTCGTATGTCATGTCGTTGCAGATGAAGTCGGCATTGCTCCAGTCGGCAATATCGGTCACGACACCGGTCTTGAGGTCCACGCTCGAGAAGGCGAGCGGGTTCATGGTCTCGTTCTCCGGGTCATCCGCATAGCGGTAGAAATAATACTTGTCGATGCCGTAGGTGCCGGCAAACGCCTTGTTTGGCAGCGGGAAGAGCGAAGTGAGCGACTGCGGCTGGCTTATGTCAAACGAGACGATGCCCTTTTCCAGTGCTCCGCGGTCTCTCGTCACCCAGGCATAAGCAGTCTTGCTTGCCACGTTAGCACCCGCCTTCATCACGGTGGCAGCCACCGGTTCGGGCTTCTCCAGCATCTTCGGAATCTTGTTCTGTGCCGATGCCGTGATGCCTCCCAATCCTGTCAGGAGAGAAAGCATCATAATGAAATGTTTTTTCGCATTCATCATTTTCGTTGGTTTTTAATAGTTGTGTCAAATAGCGGTTGTAGACTGTGTTATTGTCATAACATCTGCAAATTTATGGAATAAAGTCGTAAGTTGGTGCATAAAAGAAGAAAAAAGACAGATTTTTCTTTTGATTCCTGTAAAAACGACAAACGGAGAGAGCAAAATAAGCGCAACTTCGTTTCATGAGGCTTGTCCCTTTTGCAAACGGCATAGGGCGATAAGCATTAAGCAGGCAACTTCTTTCCCGGTCAAAAATAACGTCAGTAAACAAATTGAAAAAACGGTACCAAAGGAGTAAAGCTATCTGGTACCAAAGGTGCAGCACCCTGGTACCAAAGGTGCAGCATAGCTATACTCACAGTATATCATAGCTATATTGACGGTAAAACATTGCTTTACTGACGCTGTCGCTGCCTGTTATGCAGGGAACGCAGCCGTCGGGCCGCATTCTTTTTACGTTTTAGCGTCAGTTTGTTTTGGACTTCCTGAAAATTGTGCTATATTTGCATGATTATAGCTGCTATAAATATTAGGCATACATGAAACAATCTATCAAGAACACGATAAAATGGGGCGGAGCCGTTGTTGCCGCCCCGTTCATATTGGTCATTCTACTGATGGTTCTGCTTTACATCCCCCCCGTGCAGAACTGGGCTGTGCATACCGTGGCGGACTACGCTTCTGAGAAGACAGGCATGCAGATTTCCGTGGAGAGGGTGCATCTGCAGTTCCCCCTCGACCTGGGCATCGACAATTTCAAGATGATAAAGCAGAACGACTCGCTGCCGCAGGTGAAGGACACCGTTGCCGACATGGGAAAGCTTGTGGTAAGGGTGAAGCTCCTGCCGCTGTTCAGCCGGCAGGTGGAGATAGACCAGCTCGATTTGCAGCAGGTGAAGCTCAATACGAGCGACTTCGTGCATGAGGCGAGGGTGAAGGGCACCGTGGGCAGACTCTCGCTCGAAAGCCACGGCATAGACTGGGGCAGGCAGACGGTGAAGATAGACGACGCCAAGCTGAAGGATGCCAACGTGAACGTGGAGCTGAGCGACACCGTGCCGCCGGACACATCAAAGACACCGACATACTGGAAGATAAACGTGGAGAAGCTCAGGGTGGAGAACACGAAAGCCGTGGTACACATGCCGGGCGATACGCTCCAGGTTGAGGCTTATCTCGGCAAGGCAGGAGTGAGGGAAGGCGACTTCGACCTCTACAAGAACGCATACAAGGCGGCAAACTTCGAGCTTGCCGGTGGCATGATAGCCTTCGACAACAACTTCAAGACGCACGGAAAGGGAATCATAGACCCCAACCATATCAGACTCACCGACGTGAGTCTCGGCATAGACTCGCTGATGTATGAAGCCCCGAAGGTGTCGCTCGTCATGCGGCATTGCTCGTTCAAGGAGAAAAACGGACTGGAGCTTGCCGACCTGAGCGGCCTGATAAGCATGGACTCCCTGCAGCTGCGGATGCCGCAGCTGGTGGTGAAGACACCGGACTCATGGCTCAGGGCAGACATGAAGATGGACCTGAACGCCTTCAGCGACAGTTGTCCGGGGCGCATCAGCCTCACGGCAAGTGCTTCGCTTGCCAAGCGCGACCTGATGCGCTTCATGGGCGACATGCCGGCTGCTTTCCGCCGCCAGTGGCCGGACAAGCCGCTCGCCGTGAATACCGTGCTCAGCGGAAACATGCAAAGCATAAACATACGTATGCTCAACATGGTGCTCCCCACGGCGATGAAGCTGAACGCCAGCGGATATGCGGCAGACTTCACGGACGTGAAGCGCATGAAGGCAAACGTGAAGTTCCAGGCTGATACATATAATATAGGTTTCGTGACGGCTCTCGCCGGCAAGGACGGACTGGGCGGCGCAAGGATTCCGAAGAACATGCATCTCGGCGGAAACGTGAAGACTGGCGGCGGACAGGTGTATACAGCCGACCTGACCTTCCGTGAGGGTGGGGGCGTGATGCGTGCAAAGGGTTCGTTCAATCTGCCGCGCATGGCATACAACGCCAGGATTACGGCAAACAACATGAAGATAAACCACTTCATGCCGTCGCTCGGCATGAAGGACTTCTCGGGCGACCTGGCTGTAAGCGGCAACGGCACCGACCCTACGTCAAAGAGCATGAGAGTGGATGCAGGGGCAGAGATACGCAAGTTCATCTACGACAAATACCATCTGACGGACATCAATGTGGACGCCAGACTGCAGGACGGAATGATACACGCCGCGATGAACAGCAGGAACAAGCTCATCGACGGACTTCTCTCGTTCGACGGATTCATCAACAGCAAGAAGATTGACGCCACATTCTCTGCCGACGTGAACCGCGTGGACCTGTATGCACTGGGCGTCACGCAGAAGCCGCTCGTAGGTTCGCTGTGCTGCCATTTCGACGTTGCCTCCGACATGAAGCAGATGTATATGCTGCGCGGCGGGACGAGCGACGTGACGATTCTCGATTCCGCGCGGCGCTATCGTCCGGTGAATATCTCGCTCGATGTATTGACAAACCGCGACACGACGCGCGCGCTCATCGACTGCGGCGACTTCTATCTGAAGATGAACGCCAGCGGAGGCTACGAACGCCTGATAAACAGCGGGACAAGCTTCGGCAAGGCTCTCGCCGCACAGCTCAGCGAGAAGCGCATAGACTACGTGGCATTGCGCGAACTTCTGCCGATGGCGCAGATAAGGATGAAGGCAGGAAAGGAGAACATCTTCAGCCGCTTCATGAACTATTGCGGATATACCTTCGAGAGCATCGATATGGATATGGACATCTCGCCGCACATGGGAATGAACGGCGGACTGGAGCTTAACGCACTTACCGTTTCCGACATACGCCTCGACACGATACGCTTCAACATCGTGTCGGACTCAATCAACTGTACGTACAACGGACAGATACGCAACTCGAAGAAGAATCCGCAGTATGTGTTCAACACCCTCTTCGACGGGTATCTCATGGAGCGCGGTTCGGGAGTGAACCTCGCAGTGTATGATGCCAACAACCGACTCGGAATAAAGTTGGGCGCTACGGCGGAGCTTGAGGAGAAAGGGGCACGCCTGCACCTGCTCACCGACAACATAATCCTGGGTTACAAGAAATTCAATGCGAACGAGGACAACTACGTGTTCCTCGCCAACGACGACCGGCTCTCGGCAAAGCTTAACCTGAGAGCTAACGACGGTATGGGACTACAGGTATATACAGACGACGAGAACCTGGAGGCACTGCAGGACGTGACGGTCAGCCTCAACAACTTCGACCTGTCGAAGATCACAGCCGTGCTGCCTTATTTCCCGAAGGTGACGGGAACGATGAACGGCGACTTCCACGCAATCCAGACCGAGGAGAAGCTGACGCTATCGTCGACGCTCTCCGTCGACAAGATGACATACGAGGGTTGTGATATGGGCGATGTGAGCACGGAATTCGTTTATATGCCGCGCACCGACGGCAGTCACTACGTTGACGCCATGCTCTTCAGCGATGGCAACAAGGTGGGAACATTCATAGGTACATACACACCGTCGGGCAAGGGAGTGATTGATGCCACGATGGCGCTCGACGACATGCCGCTGTCGCTTGTCAACGGATTCATCCCGGAGCAGCTCTTCGGCTTCGAAGGCAATGCCGACGGAAAGATGACCGTGAAGGGAGCGATAGATAAGCCGCAGGTGGACGGAGAGGTATATCTCGACTCTACATATATGGTGAGCGTGCCTTACGGCGTGAAGTTGCGCTTCAGCAACGACCCCGTGCGCGTGGTGGGCAGCAAGCTGCTCTTCGAGAACTTCGAGGTTTTCGCACATAACGACAATCCGCTGAACATCTATGGCGACATAGATTTTTCCGACCTCGACAATGTTTTCATGAACGTGAGGATGAGGGCGGAGAACTATCAGCTGATCAATGCCAAGGAGAATTACCGCAGCGTGGCATTCGGCAAGGCATTCATCGATTTCTACGGTATCATGAAGGGCAAGCTCGACAATCTGCAGATGCGGGGCAAGCTCAATGTGCTCGGTGCCACCGATATGGCGTATATCCTGCGCGACTCCCCGTTGACCACCGATAACCAGATGGACGAACTGGTGAAGTTCACCAACCTGAACGACACCACGCAGCAGAGCGTGAACCATCCGCCGCTTACGGGTCTCGACATGAGTCTCGCCGTAACAGTGGAACCTGGCGTACACGTCATGGCATACCTCAATGCCGACCACTCCAACTACGTGGACCTGATGGGCGGCGGCGACCTGCGCATGACCTACGACCCGCTCAATGAATTGCGACTGAACGGTAAATATACTCTGAGCAACAGCAAAATGAAATACGCCCTGCCGGTAATCCCGCTCAAGACCTTTACCATCGAGAACGGAAGCTACATAGAGTTCACCGGCGACATGATGAACCCTAAGCTAAACATCACGGCAACCGAGGAGACCAAGGCCACCGTGGGCAGCGACGGACAGACCGGAAGGTCTGTGCTCTTCAAGTGTGGAGTAGTCATCACCAAGACGCTCAATGATATGGGACTGGAGTTCACGCTCGATGCGCCGGAGGATATGTCGCTGCACAACGAACTGCAGGCAATGAGCATGGAACAGCGGGGCAAGCTCGCCGTGACGATGCTTACCACGGGAATGTATCTTGCCGACGGCAACACAAGCGGATTCTCGATGAACAGCGCCCTCAGCTCCTTCCTGCAGAGCGAGATAAATAACATTACAGGCAACGCCCTGCGCACGCTCGACCTGAGCTTCGGCATTGACAACTCCACCGACGCTACGGGAAACATGCACACCGACTACTCGTTTAAGTTCTCCAAGAGATTCTGGAACAACCGTCTGAAGATTATCGTGGGTGGAAAGGTGTCGAGCGGAGTGGAAGACCCTAACCAGAACGAGTCGTTCTTCGACAACGTCACATTTGAATACCGTCTCGGCGACACGTCGAACAAATACCTGAAGCTCTTCTACGACAACAACTCCTATGACTGGCTTGAGGGCAACACGCAGGAGTTCGGTGTAGGCTTCACATGGAGGCGCACCGTGCAGCACTTCAAGGACCTCTTCTATTTCGGCAAGGACAAGAAAGAGCAGATTCCCGCTCCGCAGAACGGGCAGAAGCCTAAGTCGGACACGAAGAGCGGAGAAGCAACAAAAGAGACTGAAGTGAAAACGGTAAGCAAAGAGGTAAAGGACAAGTAAAGGATTCCTGGAGCAGCTGGCAAGACAGCGAAACCGAGGTAAGGACAACAAACAAGGAAACAGAAAAATGAGAATACAGGATATAAGCAAAGCGCTGGCATTTCTTGCCGCCGTCATCGGCATCGCGTCATGTTCTTCCACGAAGAGCGTGCCCGAGGGCGACCGGCTGTATACGGGACTGAAACCGATAAAATACCAGAACTATGAGAAGTCAGACCATTTCTATTCCACACAGGAGGAAGTGGAGGCTGCCCTCGCCACGGCTCCTAACGGTGCCTTCTTCGGCAGTTCCTACCACCGCACCATCCCTTACCGACTGTGGATATGGAATGCCTTCAACAGTTCTGAGGGCAAGGCAGGGAAATGGATTGCTAAGACCTTCGGTCAGGCTCCGGTGCTGATGAGTTGGGTGAATCCGGAATTGAGAGCATCCGTGGCAAAGTCAGTATTGCGCAACCACGGCTATTTCAGCGGCAATGTGAAATATGACGTGAACATCGGAAAGAATCCCAAGAAGGCGAAGATAGCCTATACGGTTGACTTTAATAATGTGACCACCGTAGACACGCTGGAGTATGCCAACTTCCCCGACGTTGCCGACAGTCTGATAAACGCCACAAAGGACCAGGCCGTGGTGAAAACCGGCGACCCGCTCGACGTTGCCAGGCTCGATGCCGAGCGCGTCCGTCTGGCGAACCTTTTCCGCAACAACGGATATTATTACTACCAGTCGCCCTATGCCTCATATCTTGCCGATTCGCTCAACGAACCGAACAAGGTGCAGCTGCGTCTGCAGCTTGCCGACAACATTCCCGAGATTGCGCGCCACAAATGGTATATAGGCAATCTCCGCGTGAATATCATGAAGAAGACTATGGAGCAGCTGAAGGATTCATTCATCTATCGTCGCCTGTCAATCTATTTCAACGGCAAGAAACCTAAGATCCGTGCGCGCCTGCTTCTCAGTCAGCTGCGCCTTTTCCCCAAACAGATGTATAGCTACAGCGCCTTCCTGGAGAGTGCCGACAGGTTGAACAATTCCGGACAGTACAGTTCCGTGCAGTTCTCCTTTACTCCGCGCGACACCACAACCTCGTGTGACACGCTCGATATGGCCGTGAGCTGTGTGCTCAACAAACCCTACGAGTCGTATATCGAGACAAACTACAGCAACAAAATCAACGGACGTACCGGACCGGAGGTGGTGCTTGGTCTGAAGAAGCTCAATGCCTTCCGTGGCGGTGAGGTGGTAGACCTCAACGTGCACGGTTCATACGAGTGGCAGACAAAGGGCGTGTCGGCAGGTTCGTCGGACGACTTCAACTCCTATGAGTATGGAGCCGACCTCTCCGTCACTTTCCCCCGCCTTATCGTGCCGTTCCTCAAGCGCCGCCGCTATTTCACAACGCCTTCCACTACGGCCAAGGCATCCACCAACGTGCTCAACCGCCCGGGCTATTTCAAGATGCACACCGCATCAGGCGAATGGACTTACAAATGGCAGAACACGGAGAAGACAAAGCATGAATACAGTCCGCTGACGCTGAAATACCAGCATCTCACTTATGCCACGCACAAGTTTGATTCCATAATGAACGCCAACCCATACCTCCTCGCCACGATGCAGGATATGTTCATCCCCAAGATGAGCTACACGTTCACCTATACCAGTCCGAAGCAATACCGCAACCCGATATACTGGAGCATCACGGCATCCGAGGCCGGCAATGTACTTTCGCTCATCAATATGGCGGCAGGAAGGAAATGGAATGCCGAGAACAAGAAACTGTTCAAGAACGTTTATGCGCAGTTTGTCAAACTGGAGAGCGACTTCACCAAGACGTGGTCCATAGGGCTCAAGTCGCAGCTCGTAGGTCATCTCAATGCCGGCGTGGTATATTCCTATGGCAACACGAAGCGCACTCCATACAGCGAGCAGTTCTATGTGGGAGGTGCCAACAGCGTGAGGGCGTATGCCGCAAGGAGCATCGGCCCAGGCGGCTATGCCACAACCGACGGTTCATCATACATCGACCAGATGGGGGACCTGAAGTTCCAGGGCAATCTGGAATACCGCTTCAATTTCTTCGGCAATCTCTATGGTGCTATGTTCCTGGATATGGGCAATGTGTGGTCGCTGCAGTCGGAAGACAACCGTGCCGGCTCCAAGTTCAAGATATCCAATATCCTCGACCAGATGGCTGTGGGTACGGGTATCGGCGTGCGCTACGACCTTGAGTTCCTCGTGTTGAGGCTCGATTGGGGCGTCGGCATCCACCTGCCTTATGATACGGGCAAGGGCGGCTATTACAATATCCCGAAATTCAAGGACGGACAGAGCATTCATCTTGCCGTAGGTTATCCGTTCTGATGAATTGTCATGAAGCAATGGAGCAGAGCTTAACCAAGAAAGCAGAGCTTCATTATGGAGCGGGGTTTCGTCAAGTGACAAAACCTTCCGCTCCATTATCTGTTTCTGTATTCCGTCGGCGTGACGCCGAACTTCTGTTTGAAGCATTTGCTGAAATAATGGGAGTCGGCGATACCTATGCTGTATGAAATCTCCGTGATGCTCATTTCGCCGGTATCAAGCAGCTCCGCAGCCCTCTGCAGGCGCAGCGACTTGAAATAATCGTTCGGTCCGATGCCAGTAAGTGCCTTTATCTTCTTGAAATATACCGAACGGCTCATTCCCATCAGCCGTGCCACGTCGTCCACCGACAGGTCTCCGTTGCTGATGTTCTCTTCGAGCAATGCCGTCAGCTTGGTGAGGAAACGCTGGTCGGCATCCGCTGTTTTGTTGCTGTCGTCTGTCATCTTGCTCCAAGCAATGCCGTCAGCCCTGTCTGCAGCCTTGTTCACGAACCTGTCCATATACATCTGCTGCAGGTTCCGCCGCATGGCGATGAGGTTCTTTATCCTCGCTCTCAGCATGTCGGCGCTGAAGGGTTTTTCGATATATGCGTCGATGCCCGTGTGCAGACCGAGGATTACCGAAGCCTCGTCCGTGCGTGCCGACAGCATGATGATTGGTATATGACTTGTCGTCATGTCGCGGCGCAGGCGGCCTGCCATCTCCATACCGTCCATCACCGGCATCATGTAGTCGGAAATGATCATGTCCGGCAGTGTTGCAGTGGCCTTTTCCAGTCCCTCCTTGCCGTCGGCAGCCATCATGATGTTATATTCATCATTCAGGATAAGGGCGATGAATTTTCTCATCTCCGCATTGTCCTCCACTATGAGAACCGTCTGCCTGTCGTTCTTCTGTCCATCTTCGTTGCCTTGCCCATTATCATCATCTGCTGTAGAATCCATCGCAGGAACCACAGCCGAATCCGTCGTATCCGGCATTGCATCCATGCTTTCGCCGACCGGTTCGTTTGGTGCATCATCCTCCATGATATAGTCTGCTTCTATTCCGCTGCCAGGCTTGTTGCAGGGCAGTTCCACGATGAACGTGCTTCCTTTGCCAAACGTGCTCTCCACGTGTATCCTGCCATGATGCAGTTCCACAAGTTCCTTCGTCAGGGCGAGTCCGATACCAGTATGCGGCTGGTCCACCACGCTGCCCTCGTTGTCCGAATTGAATATGCCGAAGATGCTCTTCTGGCGTTCGGGGGCGATGCCGCTGCCTTCGTCAGCCACTTTGATAATTGCTCCCTCCGCCTTCGGCGTGATGCTCACGGTGATGCTCTTCCCCTTCGGCGTGAAGCGGAAGGCGTTCGACAGAAGGTTGAACATCACCTTGTCGAGCTTCTCCCTGTCTGCCCATACGTATACCTTCTCCTTGGGCCGTTCGAGGTTGAGGTTTATGCCGCGCTCGCCGGCGAGATTGCGGAAGTTCATCATCAGCGTCCCGATGAACCGTTCCGTGTCAATCCTTCTCAGCGAAAGTTTCATTCTGCCGTTCTCTATCTTCCTGATGTCGAGAATCTGGTTGACGAGGCGGAGCAGACGGTCGCTGTTGTTGTCCACCACGTGCAGCGCCTCGTTGAGCGGCTTCTCCTTCACTCCGCGCCTGAGAATCTCCTTCACGCTTCCCGAGATGAGTGTGAGCGGCGTGCGTATCTCGTGGGATATGTTGGTGAAGAATTTCATCTTCAGGTCGGATATCTGCTGCTCTATCGCCACCTTCTGCTTCAGCTGCAGGATGGTGGTCAATACGTATGTAGTGGCGCCCACTGCGATTACGGCGATGATGAAATACAGCAGCCATGCCCAGCCCGTCTGCCAGAACGAGGGCAGCACCTCGATGCTTACCTCGCGCACGTTGTCCACCCACACTCCGTCGCTGTTCGTGGAGCGTATCTTCAGCGTGTATCTGCCTGGCGGCAGGTTGTTGTATATGGCGTTGTGGCGGTTGCCTATCATGTTCCATCCAGCATCGATGCCCTCTATCATATAGGCATAGCTTACGTTGGTAGGGTCGCGGAAGTCGAGCGCCGCAAACTCCAGGTTGAATCCGTTCTTGTCCGATGGCAGCGTGATGCGTTCCGTGCAGTTGATGTCGCTCTCCAGTATTGCGTCATCGCCTGCCGACGGCTGCTGTTCGGTCTGGTCCACGAAGAGTCTCGTAAGGATAATCTTCGGCACGAACTTGCTCGCCTTTATCCTTTCGGGGTTGAAATAAACCAGGGTGTAGTTGCGCGAGGGGTATGCCAGCAGTCCGTCCTTCAGTCGGAGCGACATTCCCTCGTTGATGTCAATCTGCTTGCCGAAGAATCTCGACGAGAAGTTCTCCACGCTGTTCCTTTTTGGCGAATACCTGACGAATCCGTTTTCCGAGGCAAACCACAAGTTGCCGGCTTTGTCCTCCTGCACGGAGAATAGCACGTCGCTGCGCAGTCCGTTGGCGGTGGTGAACGGCGTGAATCGCAGACTGTCTCCCTCCATGCGTTCCACCTTGCAGAATCCGCCTCCGTATGTGCATACGTACATGGAGTCTGCCTTGGTGAAATACGCCTCCAACACATCGTTGTAGCTCAGCGATGAGGCATCGTCCGGCCGCCGCTTGTATATCGTGAAACGTATGTCCGCCGGGTTGCGGAAGCTGTCCTTGAAGCGTATCAGTCCCGATGTGGTGCATACCCAGATGTCGCCCCTCCTGTCGGCTGTGATGAATCGCGTGCGCTTGAATGTCTGTATGGGATACGTCTTCAGTCTGTTGCCCGAATGGATGAAACGCAGATGCCCTGCCCGCAGGTCGGCATAGAATATTCCGCCGCCGAAGGTGGCTCCCCACAGACGGTTGCGCCTGTCGATGCAGATGGAGAATATGTCGTTGTGCGGCAGACCGTAAGTGCTGCCGTCGGCTGTGTATCTGGTCAGCTTGAAGGATTTCTCTCCGTCGGGCTGCAGACGGATGAGTCCGCTGAACTTCGTTGCAATCCATATCGTTCCGTTCCTCTCTTCGGCAAAGGCGTAGGCATGGCCCACCTGCGGGGTGGAGTGGGGTGACAGCGTTCCGTCCGCACCCAGGTTGCCGATGAAGTGGAGACCGCTGTCGTATACGCTCACCACTCCGCTCTTTGGGCCCAGCCAGATGCGCCCTTTCGAGTCCTGGAATATTCCCCTTATGTCGTGGCCGCTCTCCGTCGGGGCGGCGTGGCTCAGGGTGTTGAACTGCATCGCACTGTATGTCGCCTTCTGCAGTCCCGTGTATTTGCCGCAGAACCATACGTTGTCCTGCTTGTCCACGAACATGTCGATTACGGTGTTCTCTGCGGTCCAGGCATAATGGCGGTTCTTGTCGAGGAATGGCACGAGCCGGTTCCTCTCCCGGTCATACATCGCCATGCCGTTGCCCGAAGGCGTCAGCCAGAGCTTTCCGTTGGAGTCCTCCACTATCTTCACGTCGTTGCGCCACATCGACGGATCGCCGCTGAACTCCCCCTGCAGGTTGAGGCATTGCAGTTCGTCCGTGGCATGGCGGTAGTGCATCACTCCGGGCCTGTTCGTGCAGAACCATGCGTCGCCGAACCGGTCCTGTTCCAATTCCGACACGCGGTCGGCAGGGAGCACGCTGTTTGCTGCAGTAAGATGGCGCTCCACGTTGTTCTTCTTACCTATTATATATAGTCCGTCGCCCAGCGTGGCGAAAATCGTCCTCCCACCGGGCAGGAACACCGCCGAACTGACTGCCGCCGGCGTGGGCAACTTCCCCCTCATGAGGCGTCCGCTGCCAAATACCATGTAATGTCCGCCTGAACAGCAGAACAAGCTTTTCCCCCTGTTTTCTGTCATGCCCAGACATTCCATGCCGCCGAACAGACGTTTCAGCTTTCCGCTGCCGGTGGCATACTGCCATACGCCGTGCGAAGTGAGAATCCATAGGATGCCGTTGCTGCCAACCACGATTCTCTTCACTTCCACGCCCTTTATGCCGAACACCACTTTTGCCGAGATATTGTCCGATTCCTGGTCCACTCTCGCCACTACGACCCTTCCGTCGGCCATCCTCACTGCAATGCCTCCGCCGGGGAGCGACAGTTCCTTCTGCGCCACGTAGTTATGCATCGGCAGATTGTCTATTCTCGTCGTGCGCTTGCTGAATCGTGAGATTGTGCCGTTGTATCCCCTCATCCAGATGTTGTCGCCGTCCTCGCTGATGCTCTCCAGTCGGTTGCTCTCCAGTCTTATGCCGTCGCCGGGGCGCGCCTTGTAGTTCGAAAAGCTGAATCCGTCGAAGCGGTACAGTCCGTCCCATGTGGCGAACCACATCTGTCCGTTTCTGTCCTGCATGATTTTCATCACCTCCTTCTGCACGAAGCCGAAGTCGCTGTTGTCTGAAGTGAAGGTATAGTCGGGTGTTTCCGCCGCGCCTGCTGCGAGGCAGAATACGAGTAATAGCGAATATATATAAATACGTCTAAGCATTGTCTTGTCAAGATGTAGTATGATTCTTTCGATATGCAAAAATAAGAACTTAATTCGTCAAATGCAAGAAATCACGCTTTTTTAAGGTTCTTCCGCCGTCGCTTCCGGTGATATATATTGTAGGAAGATAATATTGCTGCATTGCGCTCTGTAAGCCTGCGGCTA
>USSF01000030.1 GCA_900557405.1 uncultured Prevotella sp. | reverse complement strand
TGTTGCTCAGGCACTTATAAATAATGTTAAACTATAGTGTTGCGGAATTAAGGAACACAATGAGAATAAACATAATAGCTGCCGTGGCGCGCAATCGTGCCATAGGCAAAGAGAACAAGCTCGTATACTGGTTGCCGAACGACTTGAAGAGATTCAAGGCGCTGACCACCGGGCACACGATCCTTATGGGCAGGAAGACGTTCGACTCGCTGCCAAAGGGCGCCCTGCCTAACCGCAGGAACGTGGTGGTGAGCCGCACGGTGAATGAACTGCCAGGATGCGACGTCTATGCATCGGTAGAGGACGCATTGGCAAGCTGCAGCGCCGACGAGGATATCTATGTAATCGGAGGCGAGAGCATCTACCGCCAGACGCTGCCGGCCGCCGACCGCCTCTGCCTTACGGAGATTGCCGACGAACCGGAGGGGGCAGATGCCTTCTTCCCTGAGTTCGACGGATGGAAAGAAGTTTGCCGCGAAGACCACGATACAGACGAGAAGCATCATTACCGCTATTCCTTTGTAGACTACGAAAGGCTTTGAACATGAATCTGGCAAAGAGAATCCTGCTTGCTTCATCAATGCTTGTGGCTGTCATCGCGTGGTGCGTGGCCGGAGTGAACGAGCCTGCGCCTAAAGTCAAGGCAAAGGGCGAAAGGACATACATGTTCCGCATTCATCTCAGAGACAAGACCGGTTGCGGGTATTCAATAGCGAATCCGCTGCAATTCCTATCGCCCAAGGCGATGGAAAGGCGCAACAGGCAGCATCTCGGGGTTGACTCTACCGACCTGCCCGTAAGCAAGGCTTATGAACAGATAATAGAGCAGCTTGGGTGCAAGGTGGTGAGCCGTTCGAAATGGAACAACACGGTTGTGGCGCAAACGGAGAATGCCTCTTTCGGCAATGCCGTAAAGGAATTCCCTTTCGTCACGGAATCCAGACTCGTATGGACTTCGCCAGACTCGGTGGAAGCGAAAGGACCACGCCCTAAGTATCATCAGGAACTGACACTGCATGACACGGTGAACATCACGCGATACGGTGCGACGGAAGGACAACTACGTATGCTCGGTGCCCAGAAGCTCCACGCCGAAGGCTTCACGGGCAAGGGGATGACAATAGCCGTGATGGATGCCGGTTTCCTTAATGCCGACCTCATTCCGGCATTGAGGGATATAAACCTTGTGGGGTATGCAGACCTGGTCTGTCCCCAGTCAAAGAGCATCTTCGCGGAGATGGAGCATGGCGAACAGGTATTGTCGGTCATTGCCGTGAACGTGCCCCACGTATATGTCGGGACGGCACCCGACGCCTCGTTCTGGCTGCTGCGCTGCGAGGACGAAGAGACGGAGCAACCCGTGGAGGAAGACTGGTGGGCAGCGGCGGCAGAATACGCCGACAGTGCAGGAGTGGACGTCATAAACAGTTCGCTGGGCTTCCACGAATACGACAACCAGCAAGACAGCTACCGGTATTGGCAGCAAGACGGAAAGACGGCCCTTATCTCCCGCACGGCATCGATGATTGCCGGCAAGGGCATGGTGCTTGTGAACAGCTGCGGCAACGACGGCATGAGTTCTTGGAAGAAGATAAACTTCCCCGCCGACGCAACGGACATCCTTGCTGTAGGGGCTGTAACATCGGAGCGGCGCAACGCCGGATTCAGCAGTCTTGGTCCTACAGCCGACGGCAGGGTGAAGCCCGACGTGATGGCACAGGGCAGTCCTACGGCAGTGGTTACGGAGTGCGGCACCGTCAGTTCGTCGGTCGGTACCTCGTTTGCCGCACCGCTCATCACGGGTCTTGTGGCATGTCTATGGCAGAAATATCCCGAGAAGACAGCACTGGAGATAATGCAGATGGTGAGGGAAAGCGGTGACAACGCCTCCCATCCCGACAATGTGTTCGGCTATGGTGTGCCAGACTTCAGCAGGATAAGATGAATCTGGCAGAAAGAAGCCTCGGACAAACAAGACGGAACCCAAGACCAATGGATGACCCAAGACCAATGGCAAGACCGGAAGGAAACGGGCAAGGGAAGATAAAGACCAAACAGAATGAAAGGAGATAAGGAACAGATAGAATGAAAGAGAACAATACATACACATTGTTTGAGCTTAATCGCCTTGTGCGCCAGTCAATCGAACTGACGCTGCAAGGCGATTTCTGGGTTGAGGCAGAACTCAGCGAGGCACGCGAAAGCAACGGCCACTGCTATATGGAACTCATCCAGAAGGACGAGCACGGCAACACCCCCGTGGCCCGTGCTTCGGCGAAATGCTGGCGCAGCACATGGCTGTCGGTGCGCCCCGAATTCGAACGCGTCACAGGAATGAAGCTACGTGCAGGGATAAAGGTGCTGCTGCGCGTCTACCCACAGTTTCATGAGGCATACGGCTTCTCATGGATCGTGAGCGGCATTGACCCCACATACACCCTCGGCGACATGGCGCGGCGCAGGATGGAAATCATCAAGACGCTGAAGGACGAGGGCGTGTTCGACCTCAACAAGCAACTCTCCTTCCCAATGTTCGCACAGCGCATCGCAGTAATATCAAGTGCCACGGCAGCCGGCTACGGCGATTTCTGCGACCAACTGGCCAACAACCCCTACGGCTTCGCCTTCACCACAACCCTATTTCCCGCCACGATGCAAGGCGAGGGCGTGGAACAAAGCATCATAGCCAGGCTCAACGGGATATACGACTGCGTGGAAGACTTCGACTGCGTGGTCATAATCCGCGGCGGAGGTGCCAGCAGCGACCTCTCCGGATTCGACTCGCTTCCATTGGCCGAGAACATCGCCAATTTCCCCCTGCCTGTGATTACGGGCATTGGGCACGACCGCGACGAAACCATTGCCGACATGGTGGCGCACTCACGCGTGAAGACGCCTACGGCAGCCGCCGCCCTGCTCATCGACAACCTCTGTGACACCGCCTCCAGAATACAGAATGCCCAGCAGAGGATATATGATAAGGTGAAGGCAACCATGCAGAGGGAGGAACAGCGGATAGCAAGACTCTCGCAGCTCATCCCCACGATGTTCTCCCTCGTGAGCAACAGGCAGCAATCGCGGATCGACATGCTGCTGACACGGATGAAGGCTGCCGCCATGCGACGTGTGACGGACGAGCGACACAGACTCGAACTCCTCTCGCAGCGCACATCCGCCCTCGACCCGCAAATCCTTCTGCAGCGAGGATATTCCATAACTACGATAAACGGCAAGGCGGTGAAAGACGCGGCGGATCTTGCCGAAGGCGACGAGATAGAGACCCGTTTCGCCAGGGGCAAAGTGAAGTCAACGGTGTCGGAAAGCAGATAACGCCAAAGACACGCCAAACATGAATAAACAAAAAAACGAACAAACATAATGGAGAAGAAATTCAATTACGAGGAAGCCGTGTCGAAGCTTGAAGAGATAGTACGCAAGATGGAATCCGGCGAACAGAACATCGATTCCATCTGCGAACAGCTGAAGACCGCAAAGCAGCTTATCAAGCAATGCAAGGAAAAGCTCACCAAGACCGACGAGGAAATCAAGAAACTCCTTGATGAATGAAAAAGCGACTTTTCATGCACATCTGGCATTGAAATGGGCACAAAACATGCTGATAACGGCACGGAAAAGCAAGAAAGTGACAAATTAAGGCAAATATAATTGGAGGAAAGCAAGATTCTTATTATTTTTGCCCTGAAATTAATTTTTAAACACATATCACTATGAAAGATTTGGATTGGTCAAACCTTGGCTTTGGTTACAGACGTACGGATTATAACGTGCGCTGCTACTATCGCGACGGTAAATGGGGCGAAATTGAAGTTTGCTCCAGCGAGTATGTTAACCTACACATGGCTGCAACATGTCTCCACTACGGACAGGAGGCTTTCGAAGGCCTCAAGGCATTCCGTTGCCCTGACGGCAAAGTACGCGTTTTCCGTATGGACGAGAACGCTGCACGTCTGCAGTCTACATGCCGCGGCATCATGATGCCGGAGGTATCTACAGAACTTTTTGAGGAAATGGTAAGCAAGGTGGTACGCCTGAACCAGGAGTACATCCCGACATACGAGAGCGGCGCTTCGCTCTATATCCGCCCGCTCCTCATCGGAACAAGCGCACAGGTTGGTGTGCATCCGGCTACAGAGTATGTGTTCATCATCTTCGTAACACCGGTAGGCCCTTACTTCAAGGGCGGATTCTCTACCAATCCTTACGTTATCATTCGCGACTACGACCGCTCTGCTCCTCTCGGAACAGGTAAATATAAGGTGGGTGGAAACTACGCCGCTTCAATGCAGGCCAACCACCTCGCACACGAGAAAGGCTACGCTTGCGAGTTCTATCTCGACGCAAAGGAGAAGAAATACATGGACGAGTGTGGCGCTGCCAACTTCTTCGGTATCAAGAACAATACATACGTTACTCCTAAGTCCACTTCCATCCTGCCAAGTATCACCAACAAGAGCCTTATGCAGCTCGCTGAGGACTTCGGCATGAAGGTTGAGCGCCGTCAGATTCCTGAGGAGGAGCTCGAGACATTCGAGGAGGCTGGAGCATGCGGAACAGCAGCCGTTATCAGCCCTATCTCTTATATCGACGACATCGACACAGGCAAGCGCTTCACGTTCAGTAAGGACGGCAAGCCAGGACCTGTATCTCTGAAGCTCTATACTCAGCTGCGCAACATCCAGTACGGCATCGAGCCTGATACTCACGGATGGACAAAGGTGATTATTGAGTAAGATATAAGCAAATACAGAAATTGAAAGAAGAATATTATAATGAGAGAAACTTACGGCAAATGATTCTCTGATGTCGCCAAGTATATGCCGACAGTCTTGCTGTTGACGTATCACCTCAGCGGCCTTGGATATTTCCATAAGCTCTCCATTATAATATTCTTCTTTTCTTTTAACTTCAGGTGTAGGCGCATATCAGTCAAAAGTATCGGATTGCCACGAGGCGCCAAACACGGAACACGCACTTAAAAACGATAAATGAGTAAAGGAAAACTACAGAAATTCGCGGAGATGGAGACATTCAGGAATGTATTCCAGTACCCCTATTCAGTGATTGAGAATGTACCTTTCGATATGAAAGGCAAGTGGCGCGAGGAATATTTCCACAACGACAACCCGATAGTGCTTGAGCTGGGTTGCGGCAAGGGGGAATATACCGTGGGACTGGCACGCATGTTCCCCGACGTGAACTTCATCGGCGTCGACATCAAGGGGGCACGAATGCACACGGGCGCCAAGCAAGCCCTTGAGGAAGGACTCGGAAATGCAGCTTTCCTTAGAACAAACATCGAGATAATCGACCGCTTCTTCGCCCCCGGAGAGGTGCAGGAGATATGGCTCACATTCAGCGACCCGCAGATGAAGAATCCGCGCAAACGCCTCTCGAGCACATTCTTCATGGAGCGCTACCGCCGCTTCCTCGTGGATGGCGGACTGGTGCATCTGAAGACCGACTCCAATTTCCTCTTCACCTATACTAAGTTCATGGTGGAGAAGAACTCCCTGCCCGTGCTCATGGCCACCGAAGACCTGTATCACGACGATTCGCTCGATGCCGACACACGGTCTATCCTCTCCATCCACACATACTACGAGAACCAGTGGATTGAGCGTGGACTGAATATCAAATACATGAAATTCCGTCTGCCGCAAGAGGGAACACTCGAAGAGTCAGACGTGGAGATTCCGCTCGATGAATACCGCAGCTATAAGCGCACGAAGCGGAGCTCAAAGGACACGGCGAAATAATCCGCCCGCCAGAGAACAAAGAGGAAGACATTGCAAGCTGATTGCAATGTTTTTTTTGTACCTTTGCATAAGATAGGCTGCATTTCGGCAATTGAAGCAAGCTTCATTGCTCTCGATTTGCACTATCTTTGCATAAGATAGGCTGCATCTCGGCATAACAATCAAGCAAGCTTGTTGTTCTGCTCTCGATTTGCACTATCTTTGCAACCACATCCCCTCCATCCTCTGCCGGAGAGGCGGATGCCGACGAATGAAATAAAAACAATTCATAAAACAATGAAACAGACCATCGTAGTATTGGGAATGGCATGCTCCGTGTGTGCAGCCAATGTGGAGAGGAAGCTTGCGTCGCTCCGCGGCGTGAACAGCGTCTCCGTATCGCTCGCCGGAAGAACGGCACTCGTGGATTTCGACCCGACTCAAATCACACTCCAGGACATGAAGCGCGAGGTGAGCGCCATAGGCTACGACATGGTGATAGAGCAGGACCGCAACATAGAGGAGATAGAGCGCCGCCAGTTTTCGCTGCTCCGCCGCAAGACGTTGGTTTCCTGGCTTCTGTCCATAGCCGTGATGGCCGTATCGATGGGGTGGATTGGTGGCGGCAGCGCGGCACAGACGGGATTCAACAATCAGATTTGCCTTATCCTCGCCCTCATGAACATGATATATTGCGGACGCGGATTCTACGTCTCAGCCCTGCGCCAGCTGCGCCATCTCACGGCAAACATGGATTCGCTCGTAGCCCTGAGCACCCTCGTGGCGTTCCTCTTCAGCAGCTTCAACACCTTCTGGGGAGATGCCTTCTGGGGAGCGATGGGCATGGAGAACCACACATATTTCGATGCTTCCGTGATGATTATAACCTTCGTGCTCACAGGCCGTTGTCTTGAAGATAAGGCCAGGGACGGAGCGGCATCCAGCATACGTCAGTTGCTCGGTATGCAGCCCAAGACAGCGCGCATCGTGAACGGCGACACAATCAGCGAGCTACCTTTATCCGCCATTGCCTATGGGGACATCATCGAGGTGAGGGCCGGCGAGAAGATTCCCGTGGACGGCACGGTGACCCAGGCAGAAAGCTTCATGACGCCCGATGCGGCATACGTGGACGAGGCGATGATAAGTGGCGAACCGGCTCCTGTGGCTAAGCGCACGGGCGACCGGGTGCTTGCCGGAACTATTCCCAATCAGGGCCGTCTGCGCATGAGGGCGCAGCAGGTGGGCGAGAAGACAGCACTGGCACAGATAATCCGTATGGTGCAGGAGGCACAGGCATCGAAGGCACCCGTGCAGCGGCTCGTGGACAGGGCGGCGCTCGTATTCGTTCCCGTTATAGCCGGCATCTCGTTGATTACCTTTATATTGTGGCTTGTATTCGGCGGCATGGAAGCCCTGCCGCGCGCCGTTATGTCGGCGGTTTCGGTGCTCGTCGTGGTATGTCCGTGCGCTATGGGGTTAGCCACCCCTACCGCGCTCATGGTAGGTATGGGCAGGGCTGCCCGTCGGCATATACTCATCAAGGATGCCGCCGCACTGGAGAAGATGCGCCGCGTGGATGCCATCGTGGTTGACAAGACCGGCACGCTGACCATCCCAAACCATAACATCGACTTCACCCGTCCCGACATTCTCCGGCCCGAAGACCGCGAATCCCTGAAGCCCCACGCCCGCAAAGCAATCAGTGCGTTGCGCAGCAGAGGCATCGAGGTGTATATGATGAGTGGCGACAATGAGGCGGCTGCCGCCTATTGGGCGGACAAGGCAGGGATAACGAACTACCGGAGCGCCGTGAAGCCCGACGACAAGCAGGAACTCGTGGCTCGTCTGCAGCGTGAGGGCAGATGCGTGGCGATGGTGGGCGACGGTATCAACGACACTCAGGCTCTTGCCCTTGCCGATGTGGGCATAGCCATAGCCCGTGGTACCGATGTGGCGATCGATGCCGCCCAGGTGACTCTCATGGGCGACGACCTCATGGTGTTGCCCGAGGCTTTCTCGCTGAGCGCCAGAACCTGCCGCATGATATGGCAGAACCTCTTCTGGGCTTTCGTCTATAATCTCGTCTGCGTTCCGGCGGCGGCCGGTGTCTTGGTGCTGTTCGGCGTGGATTTCCAGATCACTCCCATGTGGGCAAGCGCCCTGATGGCGATGTCGAGCCTCAGCGTAGTATTGAATTCCCTCAGACTGAAAATGGACTGATACGGAGCGGCGAAGCGATGCTTTTCCGTATGCTGTCTTCAATAGATGCAAAGCTCAATGTTTTGAATGAAATGTTTCCTTAATCATTCGTTATTATCAAGGATTATTTATATCTTTGTAGAAGATAAACTGCATTCGGCAATTTGAGATTGCAAGCTTTCGTTGCGCCCGTCTGCATTATCTCTGTATACAAAGAAATAAGACGGAAGGACATTGTAAAGAAAGGATAGAAACGGAGAAAATTCTCAATGTCTCATCCAACCAATAGTCAAATACAATTCAATTGATTATGACAACAAAAGAAATTGACGAAAAGTCGTTAGATAATGCACGCCATCTCTTTGAGTCGGGCGATATAGATAAAATTCCTGTTGGTACAACGGCAGGTCTGCAACAGATACATCATTATCTTTTTGATGGTTTGTACCCATTCGCTGGCGTTGTCCGCGACAAGAATATCGCCAAAGGAGGTTTTCGTTTTGCCAATTCTCTCTATCTTGATGCAGCCCTCTCTGCCGTAGAAAAGATGCCAGAAGATTCCTTCGAGCATATCATCGAGAAGTATGTTGAGATGAATGTGTGTCATCCCTTTATGGAAGGCAATGGCCGATCCACCCGCATTTGGCTTGACATGATGCTTAAACGCTCGCTCGGAAAAGTGGTCAACTGGCAGTTTGTGGACAAAGACCAATATCTCTCGGCCATGGAACGTTCACCTATCAACGACCTCGAACTGCGCTACCTCCTCTCGCAGAACCTCACTTCCGACACGGAGAACCGCGAAGTGGTAATCAAGGGGATTGAGCAGAGCTATTATTATGAGGGGTATGAGAAGTAAAATTGTATAATTTGAAAAAGTAAGACAGAGGAAAGGCAGTGACAAGTCATTCCTCATCAGGTTCTTCCGTAATTTGATGTTGGGCGAACATCATGAACTTAAAAACCGCTATATGCTGATAGGTTATAGTGATGCGAACAGCGCCAATATAAATACCCATACAAGTACCCATACAAGTACCTGTACAAGTCCCCATACAAGTTTTGATGAAACAGTATCTACGTTATCTGAAAATATAAAACAATTAATTATTGCGATTGGCAGGGAGGAAAAGAGCGTGAAAGAAATCATGGAGACTGTTGGATTGAAGAACCGCCCCAATTTCCTTGAATATTCTCTTACGCCAGCTATTACAGAAGGTTTGGTAAAAATGAAATTTCCAAACTCTCCCCGTCATCCCCGCCAGAAATATCTGCTGACGGTGAAAGGGGTGGCGATATACGATGAATGTGGCAAATCGGAATAAAAAGCAATGCTTCTCCGTTCATTCGACTATAGTCAGCTATATGGCCCACTATAGTCAGCTATATGGCTCACTGCAGTGAGACGACCGATGAAGCATTGCTATGTTTATAAAAAATGCGTTATACGCTCACCACTCCGGGGATATGCGGCCACGGGTCGTAACCCTCAAGCTGGAAGTCTTCATACTTGAAGCTGAAGATATCCTTCACGTCGGGATTGAGCCTCATCCTTGGCAGCGGGCGCGGAGTGCGCGTGAGTTGGAGCTTCACCTGCTCCAGATGGTTCAGATAGATATGTGTGTCGCCTGTGGTGTGGATGAATTCGCCGGGCTGCAGTCCGCACACCTGTGCCATCATCTGCAGGAGTAGGGCGTAGGAGGCGATGTTGAACGGCACGCCGAGGAATGTGTCGGCGCTGCGCTGGTATAGCTGCAGCGAAAGTTTGCCGTCTGCCACATAAAACTGGAAGAGGCAATGGCAGGGCGGCAGATGCATCTGCTCGATATCGGCCACGTTCCATGCGCTGACAATCATGCGGCGCGAGTCGGGCGTAGTCTTTATCTGGTTCACCACGTTGGTTATCTGGTCGATATGGCTGCCGTCGGGCGTAGGCCAGGAGCGCCATTGATGGCCGTAGACAGGACCGAGCTCGCCGTCGGCATCAGCCCATTCGTTCCAGATTCTCACTCCGTGTTCCTGAAGGTAATGCACGTTGGTATCGCCGCGCAGAAACCACAGCAGCTCGTAGATTATCGACTTGAGGTGCAGCTTCTTGGTGGTGAGCAGGGGGAATCCCTGGCTCATATCGAAGCGCATCTGGTTTCCAAAAATGCTTATCGTACCGGTTCCGGTGCGGTCGTGCTTCTCCGTACCCTCGGTGAGGATGCGGTTCAAGAGGTCTAAGTATTGTTTCATTGTTTTCTTATTCTCCATTCTTGTGGAAACAGGTTGTTGGTCCTGTTTCCGAGGTTCTTCAGAAAGCCGAGGGGCAGTCCCATATAGCTCACCACAACATATCCGCGGGGCATTGCGTCGGGCAGCTGTATCGGTTCGCGGCGCAGGTATGAGAGCGCCGTTTCGAGGTTGAGTTCCGCCTCGGGAAACGCCTGGCTGTTGAGGTCGGTGGAGAGGGCGAGACTCTCCGATGGGATGATGTCCTTGCCCTTGGGTTCGCCGATTTCCACTCCGGCGTGCATCACGCGGAGCTTCTCCACTGCCGTATCGTATATGCTGCGCCATGTCTTCTTCACGGCCACTATCCTGCCGCCGAGCATAGTGATGTCATACTGCTCGTTGTCGGCAAGCCATTCCGCCATTTGTCTGGCGCCCGTTACGTGTTGCAGCAGCTTGGCAGACCTTCCTTTCTTCTGCTTCTTGTCCTTCTTCCGGGCAGCGGTTGCTGTCATGAGGTTGCAGCCTTCGCCGGGGTTGCGCAGGGCTGCCATGAAGAGTCCTTCGGTGCGGGTTGCGCCCGGGATGAAATGCACGGTGCCGGGGATGTCCGCCTGCGGCGTGGAAGTCTGTGGGAAGGTTTTTCCGCCGGTGATGTCTATGGGCTGCATGTCGTAGCTGTCGATGATCCACTTCACGTTCTCCTCGTCCTCGTGGGCGTTGAAGGTGCAGGTGGAATAGACGAGCAGTCCGCCGGGCCGCAGACATGGCATGATGTCGGCGATAATCTCGCGCTGCAGCTGGGCGCATTTCTTCACGTTCGCCACCGACCATTCCGCCACCGCTCCCTCGTCCTTGCGGAACATGCCTTCGCCGGAGCAGGGCACGTCGGCGATTATCACGTCAAACTGCAGTCCACTCCTCTGATAGTCAATGGCATAACTGTTGGTGACGATTACGTCGGGGTTGCCGAACTTCTGCACGTTCTCCATCAGGATATTGGCACGCGGGCGCATCGGCTCGTTTGTCATAAGCAGACTCCCTTCGGGCAGTATGCTTCTCACGGCCGTGGTCTTTCCGCCTGGCGCCGCACAGAGGTCGAGCACGCGCAGGGGTCCGGACAGATCGGCGTGGCGGCGCAACACTTCGGCCACATACATCGATGCCGCCTCCTGCACATAGTAGGCTCCGGCATGAAGCAGTGGGTCGAGGGTGAACTGCGGGCGCGTCTTCAGATAGCGCCCTTCGGGGCACCATTCCACTTCTCCGTCCGCTTCGGCGGGCAACGGCATTGTGGCGGCATATTTGAACGGGTTCAGACGCACGCTCACGGGTGGTTCTTCGCCCATTCCCTGTTCGAACTTCTGCCATAATCCTTCGCCGAACAGCCGTCGGGTGTATGATGAAAAATCCTCTGGTAGTGTCATTTGACTGTTTCGTTTTTTCATGCCGAAGACAAAGGGACCGGACGGATTGTATCATGCGGAGGGGATGTTTGTCTTCAGGCAGAGTTGTTGTTTATCTTTGCAAAGATATTACTTTTATACAATAAATAAGCCTTTTTTTCAGCAATAAAGATATATCTTGGGGAGTTTTTGCCTTACTTTGGAGGCTTTTGATTAACTTTGCATACATATTATATATAATATCAAGGAATTTAATGAAGGAATTTGTAATATCAGAGGTCAAGGCGGAAACCGCCGTACTTGTGGGTCTTATCACCAAAGAGCAGGACGAAGCCAAGACCAAGGAATATCTCGACGAACTGGAATTTCTCGCCGACACCGCCGGTGCCGTCACCGTGAAGAGATTCACACAGAGGGTGAACGGACCAAACCAGACCACTTACGTGGGCAAGGGAAAGCTGGAGGAAATCAGACAGTTCATCATAAACGAAGAGGATGCGGAGCGCGAAATCGGTATGGTGATTTTCGACGATGAGCTTTCGGCAAAGCAGATACGCAACATCGAAAACGAACTGAAGGTGAAGATTCTCGACCGCACATCGCTTATCCTCGACATATTCGCCATGCGCGCACAGACCGCCAATGCCAAGACGCAGGTGGAATTGGCACAATACAGATACATGCTGCCGAGACTGCAGCGACTCTGGACCCACCTGGAACGACAGGGTGGCGGCTCGGGTTCGGGCGGCGGAAAGGGAAGCGTGGGGCTGCGCGGACCTGGTGAGACGCAGCTCGAGATGGACCGCCGAATCATCCTGCAGCGCATGTCGCTCCTGAAGGAGAGACTCGCCGAAATAGACAAGCAGAAGACTACACAGCGCAAGAACCGCGGCAGACTAATCCGAGTGGCGCTCGTGGGGTATACCAACGTGGGAAAATCCACGCTCATGAACCTTCTGTCGAAGAGTGAAGTGTTCGCCGAGAACAAACTCTTCGCCACGCTTGACACCACAGTGAGAAAGGTGGTGGTGGAGAACCTGCCGTTCCTGCTTGCAGACACCGTAGGATTCATCCGGAAGCTGCCCACCGATCTCGTGGATTCGTTTAAAAACACGCTCGACGAGGTGCGCGAGGCTGACCTGCTCATTCATGTGGTGGACATCAGTCACCCCGACTTTGAAGAACAGATAAAGGTGGTGGACAAGACGCTCGCCGACCTCGGCTGTGCCGACAAGCCATCGATGATTCTCTTCAACAAGATTGACGCATACTCGTGGGTGGAGAAGGAAGCCGACGACCTGACGCCGAAGACGAAAGAGAACATCACGCTCGACGAACTCAAGAAGACATGGATGGCAAAGATGGGCGACGACTGTCTGTTTATCTCTGCACGCGAAAAGATGAACATCACGGAGATGCGCGATGTCATATACAAGCGCGTACGCGAACTCCACGTACAGAAATATCCATACAATGATTTCCTGTATCAGGACTACGAGAATGAGAATTAGAATCAAGAATTCTTTCAATAATCAGGAATTGGGAAAGAGGTATTAGGAATTATCCTTACCAGCTCTCTCTGCAAAGTCAGAAAAGTCCAAGCAGTCAGAGTTGTCCTCTGATCCCCCACAAAAAAACACACCCGCCCATGCGTCCCTTATCCCACCAAGAAATCCAGTCACTTGAGCACAACCACTGCCAAGCCCAGAACTGGCAACTTATCACCGTCGCCGAGAATTTCTCGCCCGACAGCATCTACAACGTATGCTTCATCGGGAACTGCCAGATCGGTTCCACAAGCGACACCGTCACCACCGACCTCGGCATCGAACTCCCTTCGGGAATCCGAAACGCAAGGATAATAAACTCCAGCATCGGCGACAACTGTCTCATCGAGAACATCTGCGGCTATATCTACAATGCCGACATCGAAGACAATTGCGTGATATGCAATGTTTCCACCATACAGACCACCGAGGGCACGACCTTCGGACAGGGCAACACCATCAGCGTGATGAACGAGGCCGGCGACGGCAACGTGGTGCTGTTCAGCGCCCTGACGAGCCAGATAGCGGCACTCACCGCTCTCCCGCCTTTCCTCGGAGACCAATATGAGGAAAGCGACTCCACTGCCGACAGGAGAAGGCAGGCGAAAGAGGCAATAAAGAGGATGGTGATGGAGGAAGTGACGCGCACCATTCCGAAGCGCACACGCATCGAAGTCGGAGCAAGGATACTCAGCACCGATGAGATTACCAACTCATGGATAGGTGCAGGGACGGAAATAAGGGGAGCAAGACGAATCAGCGAGAGCACACTGACGGGAGAGCCGGACAACGGTGTGTTTATCGGAGCCGGCGTGATATGCGACGGATGCGTGGTGACAAGCGGTTCGTCAATCGACAACAACGCCATAGCAAAGAACTGCTTCATCGGCGAATGTTCCACGTTGACCGACGGATTCTCGGCCACCGACAGCCTCTTCTTCGCCAACTCATTCATGGCAAACGGCGAAGCCTGCGCCGCTTTCTGCGGACCGTTCTCTGTCAGCCATCACAAGTCCACACTCCTCATTGGAGGCATGTACTCATTCTATAACGCCGGATCGGCAACCAACTTCAGCAACCACGCCTACAAGATGGGGCCTATCCACTACGGCATCCTTGAACACGGGGCAAAGACCGCAAGCGGCGCCCATATCCTGTGGCCCGCACGCATCGGCGCTTTCTCCATGTGCATGGGAAAGATTGCCACGCATCCGGACTCTTCCGCCATGCCGTTCTCCTACGTCATCGGCGACGGTACGGAGACATACATCGTGCCTGGAAGAAACATCGCCACCGTGGGAACATACCGCGACGTGATGAAATGGCCAAAGCGCGACGCACGTCCGGAAGGTTCCCGCCACAGCATCGTCGAAACATCATGGCTCAACGTATACACAGTATCGAAAATCGTGGAGGCAAAGAACAATCTTGAATATCTTATCGACCATCAGGGCAAGAACGAAGTATTCAGACTCGACGACGGGTCGCTCATCAAGAAGCCGGCCCTCACCAAGGGTATCTCCCTCTACAGCATGGCAATAAAGATGTATCTTGCCGAATGGCTTGACATAAACAGCGGAAACGAAAGCTGCGAAACATACGCCGACATCAACGGATGCATCGAAAACATATACGACCTCTCGGGAATGGTAATATGCCACGACCATGTCCTGCAGATAGTAAACAACATACTGAACGGCAACATCGACACCACGGCAACCCTCTCCGATGCACTCGCCAAGGCTGATGCCGAAAGGAAGAACATCGAGAAGGCTTTCGCCCTGAAGACCGCCAACGACATCTACGGATGGCAAAGTCTCGACAACGACGACAAGGCCGATTTCCTGGCCAACTGCCGCTCAGTCCGCAAGGAATGGCTCAACGCCATAGCAAAGGATGCCGAACGCGAATACCAACTCGGCGACGTTGACCGCGACACTCTGGACAAATTCATCAGCAAACTGGCATAAGTCCGAGCCCTCGGATAAGGGCAGAGTAGACAGAGCTGTGCGAGTCGTCTGATTTGTTCGGGACATCCGGGCTGACCTCTAAAAAGAAAAAATAATCTTCAATCTAAACCCAAAACGAAATGAAATTAAAATCAATGTTCATCGCCTGCCTCGCCACAATCTCGATTGGCATGCAGGCAAAAGACTACAAGTTCCAGTCCGTGCCAGGTGATCCGATGCACACCCGCATCTACACCCTCGACAACGGTCTGAAAGTCTACCTGTCGGTAAACAACGAGAAGCCGCGCATCCAGACCTACATCGCCGTGCGCACCGGTAGCCGCAACGACCCTGCCGAAACAACAGGACTCGCACACTATCTGGAGCACCTGATGTTCAAGGGAACAAAGAGATTCGGTACAATAGACCACGCCAAGGAAAAACCGTATCTCGACGACATCGAGCGCCGCTACGAGCAGTACCGCCACATGACAGACCCTGCACAGCGCCGCCAGGCTTACCATGAGATTGACAGCGTATCGCAGATTGCTGCAAAATATTTCATACCTAACGAATACGACAAGCTCATGTCGTCTATCGGTGCAACGGGAACGAACGCATATACAAGCAACGACGTGACTTGCTATGTGGAGAACATACCGTCAAACGAAGTGGAAAACTGGCTGCGCGTTGAGGGCGACCGCTTCCAGAATATGGTTATCCGCGGTTTCCATACCGAGCTTGAAGCTGTTTATGAGGAGTTCAATATCGGTCTGGCTAAGGACAACCGCAAAGTAGGGGAGTCGCTTTACAAGCTGCTCTATCCTACCCATCCTTACGGAACACAGAGCACCATCGGTACGCAGGAGCATCTGAAGAACCCTTCCATTACAAACATCAAGAACTATTTCCACCGCTACTATGTGCCTAACAACACGGCAATCTGTCTGGCCGGAGACTTCGACCCGGACAAGGTGATCGCGCAGATAGACAAATACTTCGGCTCATGGAAGAAGAGCGACAACCTCTCATTCCCGCAGTATGCTCCGGTGAAGAAGCTCACCGCCCCACGCGACACTACAGTCATCGGACAGGAGGCTGCCTTCCTCATGATGGGATGGAGTTTCCCCGGTGCAGCATCTGCACAGAACGACACGCTGAGCGTTATCGACAACATCCTCTCCAACGGCAAGGCCGGTCTCTTCGACCTCAACGTGAACCAGAAGATGAAATGCCAGTATGCTCAGTCTATCCTCGGCAGCATGAACGAGTACACTCCGTTCATCATCTACGGACAGCCGATGCCGGAACAGTCGCTCAAGGACGTGCGCGACATCATCCTCGCTGAAATCGGAAAGCTCAAGAAGGGCGAGTTCAGCGATGACCTCCTGCCGTCAGTAATCAACAACCTGAAGCTCGACTACAACACGTCGCTCGAAAGCAACGAATGGCGTGCCAACCAGTTTGTCGACGCCTTCATCAACGGTGAGAAGTGGGAAGACAAGGTGGACTACATCAACCGTGTATCAAAAATCACAAAGAAGCAGATTATGGCTTTCGCACAGAAATACTTCAACGACGACTACGCCATCGTATACAAGGAAGAGGGCATAGACAACACGCAGAAGAAGATCGACAAGCCACAGATTACCGCCATCCCTTCAAACCGCGACATGCAGAGCGCATTCGTAGCAGAGATCGTGAACTCAAAGGTTGAACCGATACAGCCACGCTTCCTCGACTTCGACAATGACCTGACAAAGGGCACCACGAAGAAGGGACTGCCAATACTCTATGTGAAGAACAACACCAACGACCTGTTCATTCTGAACCTGCGCTACAAGTTCGGAAAGGAAAGCAACAAATGGCTCCCATACGCTACAGACTACCTCGATTTCCTCGGCACTGACAAGATGACCGCCGAGCAGCTCAAGCAGGAATACTACAAGCTCGCCTGCGACTACAATATCAGCGTGTACAACGACGAGATATACGTAAGTCTGAGCGGACTGAGCGAGAATATGGCAAAGGCTGTCGCCCTGACAGACAACGTCATGCAGAACGCAAAGGTTGACAAGAAAGCCCACGAACTCTGGGTGGAAAGCAACCTGAAGGCCCGCCAGGACAACATGAAGAACCAAGAGTCAAACTTCAGAGCCCTCAACGCCTACGGCATCTACGGCGAATACAACGCCACGCGCAACATCCCAAGCAGCGAGGAACTCAAGAACTGCGACCCTAAGCAGCTCACCGACCTCATCAAGAGTCTCAACGGATACAAGCACGAACTGCTCTACTACGGACCGATGGACCTGAAGCTGTTTGCCGCCACGATGGACAAATGCCACAAGACTCCGAAGGCTCTTGCCGACGTTCCTGCGGGCAAGCCATACAAGAAGCAGCTCACACAGAGCAACGAGATTCTCATCGCCCCATACAAGGCAAAGAACATCTATATGACGCAGTACCACAACGAGGGCAAGCAGTATGACCCGAAGAACGAACCGCTCATCACGATGTTCAACGAATACTTCGGCGGCGGCATGAACACAGTGGTGTTCCAGGAGCTGCGCGAGGCACGCGGACTGGCTTACAGCGCATGGGCAAACTATGATACACCGTCAAGAAAGAGCGACTCTGAATACTTCTGCACGAACATCATATCGCAGAACGACAAGATGATGGACTGCGTACGCACCTTCAACAGCATCATGGACACCATCCCGCAGTCGGAGAAGGCGTTCGAGATTGCAAAGCAGGCTGTAATCAAGCGCCTGCAGGCTCAGCGCACCACTAAGGCGAGCATCATCTTCGCTTATCTCAACGCCCAGAAGCTCGGCATCAACTATGACATCAAGAAGGTTGTATACGAGGCTCTGCCAAAGATCACGATGCAGGATCTGGTGAAGTTCACAACCAACCACATCGCCCACAAGCCGTTCCGCTACATCATCCTCGGTGATGAGAAGGAGCTCGACATGAAGGCCCTTGAGAAGATAGGCCCTGTGAAGAGAGTAACAACAGAAGAAATCTTCGGTTACTAAACCGCTCTATTCATTATAAGACAAACTGAAAGCTCTGGCATGAAACGACAAACGATGTCTTCATGCCAGAGTTTTTGTATGAATTAATACAAAAAACGAGTCACAAAACTGTCATAAGACACAACGTCCTGAATATTGCCATTCTTAGAAAGTAGGTAACTTTCTCACAGAAACCCAGTCACTTTCCCATAAAAGTCGGTGACTTTCTCACAGAAACCCAGTCTCTTTCTTTTTGGTCCTCACTAAAAGAGACATGACGATTTACACGTTTTCCGGATGAAAAGGACAAAAGGAAAATAAAAAAACGGCAAAAGGATTCTTGAGCCAAACAATCCTTTTGCCGTTTATATTATATAAGGTGAATCTTACTTGCAGTTAGGGCACCATGGCTTCAGCTGCTTGAAGAAGTCGTTGCCCTTGTCGTCAACGAGGATGAAAGCAGGGAAGTCCTCAACGGTAATCTTCCAGATAGCCTCCATACCCAGTTCAGGATACTCCACGCACTCGATGCTCTTGATAGAGCTCTGCGAGAGAACGGCAGCCACACCACCGATTGTGCCGAGATAGAAGCCGCCGTGCTTCTTGCATGCATCAGTAACCACCTGTCCGCGGTTGCCCTTTGCAATCATAACGAGAGACGCTCCGTGATCCTGGAACTCATCAACGTATGGGTCCATACGGTTTGCCGTGGTCGGTCCCATAGATCCGCAAGGATAACCCTCCGGAGTCTTTGCCGGTCCGGCGTAGAGGATAGGATGGTTCTTGAAGTAGTCTGGCATCTCCTCGCCTGCATCCAGACGCGCCTTGAGCTTGGCGTGGGCGATGTCGCGAGCCACGATGATGGTACCCTTCAGATTAACGCGGGTGCTTACAGGATACTTGGTCAGTTCCTTGCAAACGGCGTCGATACCCTTGTCCAGGTCAATCTCAATACCCTTTGTTCCCTCGCCCGGTTTGCGCATCTCCTCTGGGATAAGCTCCGTAGGGTTGGAATCCATCTTCTCAATCCAGATACCGTCGGCATTGATCTTGCACTTGATGTTGCGGTCGGCAGAGCAGCTCACTCCCATACCGATAGGACAGCTTGCACCGTGGCGTGGCAGACGCACCACGCGGATGTCGTGTGCCAGGTATTTGCCGCCGAACTGTGCTCCGAGTCCGATCTTGTGGGCCTCCTCCAGGAGTTTGTTCTCAAGGTCGATGTCGCGGAACGCACGACCGGTCTCGTCGCCCGTAGTAGGCAGCGAGTCGTAGTATTTGATTGAAGCGAGCTTCACTGTGAGCAGGTTCTTCTCGGCAGACGTTCCGCCGATTACGAATGCGATGTGGTATGGAGGACAGGCTGCAGTACCCAGAGTTTTCATCTTCTCCACGAGGAACGGCAGCAGTGTGCCTTCGTTCTGGATTGTAGCCTTTGTCATCGGGTAGAAGTATGTCTTGTTGGCAGAACCGCCTCCTTTGGCAACACAAACGAAGCGGTATTCGTCGCCCTCCGTAGCCTCGATGTCGATCTGTGCCGGCAGGTTGCAGCGGGTGTTCACCTCGTCATACATGTTCAGCGGAGCGTTCTGCGAATAGCGCAGATTGTCCTGTGTGAAAGTGTTGAACACTCCGAGCGAGAGTGCCTCTTCATCCTCGAAATCGGTCCATACGCGCTGTCCCTTCTCTCCGTGGATGATTGCCGTACCCGTATCCTGGCAGAAAGGCAGAATACCCTTTGCGGCAGTCTCGGCATTGCGCAGGAACTGCAGGGCCACATACTTGTCGTTCTCAGAAGCCTCCGGATCTGTCAGGATCTTTGCCACCTGCTCGTTGTGCTCTCTGCGGAGCATGAACTCCACGTCGTGGAAAGCCTGCTGCGCCATCTTTGTGAGCGCCTCTTTAGAAACCTTGAGGATTTTCTTTCCCTCGAACTCGCCTACCGAAACACCGTCCTTGGTAAGCAGATAGTATTCAGTATTGTCCTTTCCCATCTGGAACATAGGAGCATACTTGAATTCAGTTGTTGCCATAATGCTTTGTGTTATTAATTATATTGTATGTTTTCAGAATTATGGTTACAAAGATACAAATTATTTCTTATGAATGTATTTTTTTGAGGGAAGTTTTTGGGAAAGAAGAATTTAAGAAAAGTTTATTAACAATAAACCTGTCAGAATCAATAATCTGATAAAGAGATATAAAATAATATTGGCCCTGTATAGGAACAACTCCTATCAGGACCAATAAAAAAATGTTTATTCCTCACTCATCCTCTTCCACTTGAAATATCCCGCCACGGCGATTATCGTGTAGAGTCCGTAGAGCAAAGCCTTGAAGGGTATTCCCTTGTTGATGTAGAGATAGAAGCATACGGCATCCACCACAATCCAGAACACCCATTGCTCGATGTATTTCTTGGCGAGCGCCCACAGTCCCACGAAGCTCATGGCATTCGTGAAGGAGTCGAGCACGGGCACCGTACTGTTTGTGAAGCTGACGAGCACCCAATACGTGGCATACCACGCCGCAAGGAAGGCGAGCGCCACGGGCAGGTATCTCTTCAGCGGCATGTGGGTGATGGGGACTACCGTCTCGGAACTGTCCTGGCTGCCTGCCTGCGCAGCCCTTGTCCCACGCATTATGCCTTTGAGGAAGGCTCCGTATTTCCACATCACGTAGCCGTAGATACCGGCAACGGTATAGTATGCCGCCATACCGGCGTCGCCGTAGAGCCCGTGCTGCCAGTAGAGCCAGATGTCGAGGGCGGGCATGATTATGCTTACGAGCCACAGGGCTATGTGGGCACGGTATTCGAGCCATATATAGAGCAGCCCAAGGAGGGTCGTGAAGATGTCGAGCCAGTGGGCGGAGAGGAATTCGGTCATGATGATTGTCTTTTTAATTAGTAAGATTGGGCATAAGTGGCCGGTGAAGCCCTTTATGCCCAATACATATATTTATATTATTACCGTCTTGGCGGCAATTAGAATTTCAGTGTGAGATGCGCCATTACGTTGAAGCCGGCTGCAGGGATATATGAGAACCAGTTGCCGCGCTTGCCGTCTACATACTCTCCGAAGTCGTATGCCATCATGGCATAATGACGGGCGAAGACATTGTTGAAGTCAAGTCCCACCTTCACGTTCTTTATTCCCAAAGCCTTCTTCACGTCGCTCTGGTAGGCCAGACTCAGGTCAGACTGCGAGTAGCATGGCATGGAGCTGAACTCGGAGTTGTTGAGATACTGCTTGCTCACAAAGTTCGTGTGCCATGTGGCGCTGAATCCCTTGTGGTGGAAATCCACGAAACCGTTGAGGATGGCGCTCGGCGAGTATGCCAGTGTGGAGTTGGAGTAGTGTGTGCACACAGGGTCAATTGGATTCCAGTCGGCGTCGCTTGCTGCCACATACTCGTCAAAGTCCTTTATCTTGTTTTCGCTCAGTGCGGCGTTTCCTTCCAGACTCATCCATGAGAACGGTGCCCATCCGGCAGTAATCTCCACACCCATGCGGTATGACTTCTTCACGTTGGTGGTCAGCGCCTCGCCGATGTCGCTCTGCTGTCCGGTCTGCACGAGCTGGTTGTCGTAGTCCATATAATAGAAGTTGGCTCCGGCGTGCCAGTTGCTGCCGGTATACTGGTATCCGGCCTCCACGTCGATTACCTTCTCCTCCTTTGGATAAGGATAGCTTCCGTTGTCGGTGTAGTTGTTGCGCTCCGGCTCACGGTTTGCCATGGCTACAGAGGCGTAAGCCTTGTGGCCGCCGTTGGTGTAGCTGATACCAGCCTTGGGGTTGAAGAAGTTGAAGTTGTCATGCACGTCGAGCACCTGGTTCACGTATCCGTTGTCCTTCCACAGGAACTTGTCGTTCAGTCCGTCGGTGGTATAGCGCACGTGGCGGTACTGCAGGTCGGCGAACACGTTCCAGTGGTCGAGGAATGTGTAGGCTGCCTTCACGAACACGCTGTAGTCGTCCTTCTCGGCGTCGGAATCATAATAGTTGTACTTTCCGTTGCTTCCCAGATACTTCTTCTCCAGCGCCTCGTCGGCGATGTATGAGAGATGTCCCCAGTGTGAACCGCGGAACTGCTGCAGGTTTGTTCCGGCCATGATGTCCCAGTCCTCAGTCTTGTAGTTCACGTTGTATACCAGTCCGTAGGCATTCTGCGTCAGTCCCTTCACGCGCACGGCGTCCGTCTTGCCCGGCTCGTTGATGCCGAACTTCGACAATGACTTGTGGCTGCGGAAGTCCTTGTAATATCCCTGGCCGTAGGTGTAGTGCAGCGCGATGTTGTGGCTCCATGCCTCAGACGGCTGCCATGTGGCTGAAAGGATATTGTGGTTCTGGTAGAAATTGTCGGTCGTGCGGTCCCATTTCCTTCCGTCGCGGAATGTGAACGGTGTGAACTGCACCTTTCCGTCCACCACGTCATACGAACCGATGAGCGTATTGCTGCGGCCCAGTCCCATATCCCAGATTTCCTTGAACGACTCGTCACCGTCAGGTCCGGAGATATAGTTCCATGCCTGGCCTATCTTCTCGAAATTTCCTATGTTCTTGTATCTTATCTGGAAGTTGCTGCCCAGCCAGGTCAGTCCGCCGTAATATGAGCCCGAGCGTCCGCGCGTTCCGTCGATGAATCCGTCGGTGGCAGTCTCGTGGTATGCTCCGTCGAACACGAGATGGTTGAAGAGCAGACCGGTGGAGAAGCTGGCTCCCGTATTATATGTATTATACGAACCGAACGAACCGGTCACCTCTGCCGTAGGCTTGAGCGACGGGGCTGCCGTCTGCAGCGAGATTGAACCTCCGAAGGCACCGTCGCCGTTGGTCGAGGCGCCCACTCCGCGCTGAATCTGCACGCTTCCCATAAGGGATGCATAGCTGTTCATGTTTGCCCAGAACACGGTCTGGTCTTCGGGCGAGTTGAGTGCCACGCCGTCCACCGTCACGTTGATGCGGCTTCCGGCTGCTCCACGCATGCGCATGTATGCCGGGCCTACGCCTGTTCCCGTGTCGCTCCATGCCAGGATGCCTGGGGTGCGGGAGAAGAGGAACGGGAGTTCCTTACCTGTAGTGGAGAAATTCTGCAACTCTGATTTCCGGATGTTGGCAACGGCAAACGGCGAATTCTTCTGTGCGCGTACTGCCTTGACAACAACCTCGTTGAGCTGGTGTACGTTCACCGTGTCAACCTTCTGCTCGGCAAGTGCGTGCTGCGCACACAGGGTGCATACCACGGCCATTGCCACGCCATTGATTTTTTTCATTTTGGTTGTTACCTGTTTTTTATGCGGCGCCGCCCTCCTTCCGTACAGAACGCATGGAAGCCGGCCGCTGCGCAAACCGCTGCGCTCCGCCGCATAGTCTTGAAAATGATTAATAAGGGGAAACTTTCGAAGATGATACCTACGCCGGCATTATCCGGATCAGGTGTGTAGGGTTTGATCTCAGCATCCGCAATTGCGGCAGCACCCCTTAGCCGACAGTTTGCCGACCGCCTGCAAAGTTACATCTTTGTATTGATACGGCAAAATTTTTCTGCATATATTTACATTTCCGGGGTTCTCGCAGAAGGCCTTTCCGATGGTCTTCTGCGGAGCGGATTCTAAAACACGGAATACTCGCCCTCTTCCTCATCATCGTCCTCCGGAGCTTCGCTGATGGGCAGCTGGCGGTTGAACGCCGAATTGAACGAGATGATGGTCTCGCTGCGCGACAGGCCGAGGGGCTGCAGACGGTCGTGGATGATGTTCAGCAGATGGTGGTTGTTCTGGGCATACATCTTGATGAACATATCATAGTCGCCCGTGGTGTAATGACATTCCACCACTTCGGGGATTCTCTTCAGCGCCTCCACGGCTTCATCGAAATTCTCGGGATGCTTCAGGTTCAGCCCCACATAGGCACACGTCTCGTAACCTATCTTTTCGGGGTCGATGATGAACTTCGAACCTTTTATCACTCCGAGGTTAGTAAGTTTCTGAATTCGCTGGTGGATAGCGGCGCCGCTGACGTTGCACGCTCTTGCTACTTCCAGGAACGGGATTCTTGCGTCTTCGGCTATCAACTTCAAGATCTTCTTGTCTAAAGAATCCAAACTATGATGTGCCATTGCTTTTATTTGATGTTATTATTATAATTTGCAGTGATAGTGCAAAGATAAATCTTTTCATTTTAACTTGCAATACTTTGTAAGCAAAAAACACCGAATTATTACGAATCGAAGCTTTGCGGATTTAGGGGGCAATTTTTTTAGAAGCTATCTCTTTTCATAGTTCTTCTGATAATATCACTACCGTCCCATTAAAGTAGACTCGTCGCTCTTTGAATTAATTGATTTACTTTCCTGACAAATTAAAATCCCAAACACCAACGAATCAAAAAGAAGAATCAAAAACGAATCCGTCTTCTCTAAGAGAAAACATCCGAAAAAGTGCTTATAACAGCCCAAAAGTCATTTTATTTAGGACTTTTGGGCTGTTATAAGCACTTTTTTAATATCTTTTCCAAGATAAAAACGTGTTTTTTTTCTACACTTTTCCAAGATTTATTATTTCTTTAAAGCATTATATCTACTACATTGATGATTGAACCCAAATCGGTCATTAGGCCGATTAAGGTTCAATTTCAAGGTGGGATGCAGCCCTCATATTTGGCGCAATAAGAGGTGATAGATGGGGCTTTTTTCCGTCATTCCTCTTTATTTTATCATTTTTATGGTGCTTATTCCTCTTTATTTTATCAAAAGTAGGGCTGTTATTCCTCTTTATTTTATCAAAAAGTTGTAAGAGACTTTGGCTTTTCAAGGAAGATTTCCCAGAACTTCACGTCGTGGCAGCAGGCTCATTGTTGGAGTTCGCTCTGAAAGATCTATGTAATAGTCAAGAACATGAAGGTGATGCCTATAGAGTGTAAGGCTGGAACGAGCGGCAAGATGAAGAGTCTTCGCTTATTTATGCGCAACAAGCATTTGAATGATGCCTATAGGTACTCGCTCGAAAACTTTGCCCTCTTGGAAAATCAAGATGCCCAAGATGACAATGCGGTTAGGCGAATCGCCGTTAACCCATTGTATGCTATCTCGAATTTGTGCAAATAATAAAATCCAGTCTCTGCTTCTGGGGACAACATCAGAGAGACAAAAAAAGTTTTTATTTTATTACCCTCACACCCTCACAATCCGCCTGGAACGCCCTGTTTATCGGGGTTTCAGTGGTGAGGGTAAGTGTGAGGGTGTGAGGGTAAAATTCGAATTTAGAGTTGTCGGCTTGCAGACGATGAATAATTAACGAATCGCAGCGAAGCGAGAATAATTCTAAAAAAAATCGAAAATACGGAGAAAACCGACGACAGTGGAGCGATATGTAACGGATATTTTGCCGTATGGATAAAAAACGCTAACTTTGCAGTGGACTCTGTGGGGTGAGCGCCTTTTTGTCTTCCCCCCGGTTATACATTATGAATTATAAATTATAAATTAAAATGACACTATATCCTAAACTTATTATGGATGCGCTGCAGACCGTGACGTATCCTGGTACAAAGAAAAACCTCGTGGAGAGTGAAATGGTGGCCGACAACCTGCGGATAGATGGCAGCAAGGTTTCCTTCTCGCTCATCTTTCCGCGCGATACCGACCCATTCCTCAAGTCTACGGTGAAAGCAGCCGAGGCTGCAATCCGCTACAACGTGAACAAGATGGAGGGCGAGGGTTGCGGCAACGAGATGGAAATAGAAATCTCGCTCGAATACAAGTCGAAGCCACGTCCGGAAGTGGGCAAGCTCCTGCCGGAGGTGAAGAATGTAATCGCCGTGAGCAGCGGTAAGGGCGGAGTGGGCAAGAGCACCGTTTCGGCCAACCTCGCCATAGCGCTGGCACGTCTGGGCTATAAGGTGGGACTGCTCGACACCGATATCTTCGGACCGTCAATGCCGAAGATGTTTGATGTGGAAGACGCCCGTCCGTATGCAGTGGACGTGGACGGCAGGAAGCTCATCGAACCGGTGGAGAAGTATGGAGTGAAGCTCCTGAGCATCGGCTTCTTCGTGAATTCAGACACTGCCACCTTGTGGCGCGGCGGAATGGCGTCCAACGCACTGAAGCAGCTCATCGCCGACGCCAACTGGGGCGACCTGGACTATTTCATCCTCGACACCCCTCCAGGCACGAGCGATATCCATCTGACGCTCCTGCAGACACTCGCCATTACTGGTGCCGTAATCGTGAGCACACCGCAGAGTGTGGCTCTCGCCGATGCGCGCAAGGGTATCGACATGTATCAGAACGACAAGGTGAACGTGCCCATCCTCGGTATGGTGGAGAACATGGCATGGTTCACGCCGGCCGAACTGCCCGAAAACAAGTATTATATCTTCGGCAAGGAAGGCTGCAAGCAACTTGCCAACGAACTGCATATCCCGCTGCTCGCCCAGATTCCGCTCGTGCAGAGCATCTGTGAGGACGGCGACAAGGGAGAGCCGGCAGCATGCCATCCCGAGACAATCACCGGTCAGGCATTCCTCAACCTCGCCCAGGCCGTAGTGACAAAGGTGAACCGCCGCAACAAGGAGCAGCCCAAGACAAAGATAGTTGAGGTGAATGAATAAAATACTGTATCCGGTTTTGGATAAATGATATAATGACTTCCCTATGGTGTGTAATCCACAGAGGGAAGTCATTTTCTGTATAGGCCCCGATTATCGGCCTCGGTTTTTCTGTAAGTGCAGGTTCTCATTTCATTACCCCGTCGTAGTCTTTCTCGTTTCGGATGATGCGCTTTCTGTCGTTCCGGTATGCATCGTTCAGCATGTCCATTTCGGGGTAATACCATTTGGTATGGATCCCGGCAAGGTGGTAGAGTATCTGGGGTAGGGTGTCTCTTTTTTTTAGCAATATTATTGCTCTATCGATATTTATATTCATGATTATGAAAGTCCTTTTTTGTCAAAGTGCGTCTATCATACATTTTTTTTCTAATGATTTCTTCAATAGAATATTTATTTAAGATTTTACATTTTATTACATATAAATAGCACGTATCAAAGTCTTGGAACAAAGCTCCTGATTCAGAGAAAGGCTCCACATAATAAAATTTATAGAATACAGTTTTTTTTCCAAGAATGTTTCCTGAAATTGTATCATCCCTTAATTCCGCAACACTATAGTTTAACATTATTTATAAGTGCCTGAGCAACAA